>JALWSU010000459.1 GCA_026993485.1 Thiotrichaceae bacterium
ACCGAGAACCAAGGTAATAACAAAGGTGATAGATGGTTTATCACCTTAGGGAGCTTGCCCCTTAAACATAACCAAAGCCTATTTTGTGGTTTTGGCGTTTTAAAGTAAGAGAAGTAGCCTTTGGAATCTGTAAAAAACAGTCGGCTTTAGCCGACTTTAGCTTTTAGCCTAGGGCTTTAGCCCTAGGCGACTTGAAGCTAGGTGCGTAACATCAGTTACTTAATTACCGCCACACTTAGCTTCACCAGCTTTTTTATCACCACCACACTTAGCTTCACCAGCTTTTTTATCACCACCGCATTTAGCTTCACCAGCTTTTTTATCACCGCCGCATTTAGCTGCACCGCATTTAGCTGCACCACATTTAGCATCTCCACGCATCGCACCACATTTTCCAGCACCACATTTACCGTCCGCAGCTGCTACCAGAGAGCTACTTGACAAAGCTGTAATACTAAATGGATTATCAGCAGCATTAACAACAGAAATCGCACTTAAACCAATTATCAAAGCAGCACTGGCAGCAAGAAGCAATGGTGTTTTCAGGGTTTTATTAGACATTCTCATAATCTCCAAATTTTATATTAAAATATAACAATTAATAGCGTGGGTTAAAGCTTTCAAACTAGACCCACCTATAATCATTTTCTTTCATAAGCTAAAAAAAACTATTGGTATTATTACAGAACTATTTAATAGTTTTATAATCATAATATCAAAGTTATTTCGTCAAAAATTGTATATTATTATTTCAAAAAAGCAAATATTTTTTGATATTATTATTACTCGACTATCAAGTTTTTTTGGCTTTATTGGTTAATAAGAATTTATATTGAATAAAATCAAGTATTTATATTATTAAAATTTTTTCAAGAACTACAGGGATGAGTTATAAAAGCGGATAAAAACACTTAGATTTTTGCCTTATCCCGTCTTATAACTCATCCCTGTAGTTAAAAAAAATACTAACGCTATTCACTATTTGAGTAGCTTTTTTAGATAAATCATTAATTTATTTAAATGAATCTTGAGTAAATTTTGTCAAGCAAAAAAACTTGATAGTCGAGTATTATTTATTCATTTAATAAATAAAATAGGAACGAGAACCTCAAGTGTTATAAGTATGTAGGACTTACGCACTGACAGTAGACGTTTTTTTAGGTTTTTTAATAAAAACAAATTTAATATGGCACGTAACAAAAGTATATATTATTGCAAACAATGTGGTGGTTCTACTTATAAATGGGTGGGACAATGCCCAGATTGTGGAGAATGGGATTCTTTAGAAGAAAGTGCCATAGAAGAAACACCCAGTACTTATCAAAATAAAACTAGTTCTATCACAGGTTATAGTGGCATTGAAGCAAGCGTTTGTTTATTAGATGCAATAGAGGCAATTGAAGAAGCCCGTACAACAACAAGTATCAGTGAACTTGATCGCGTTTTAGGCGGCGGTTTAGTAGCTGGTTCAATTATCTTAATTGGCGGCGATCCCGGCATTGGTAAATCTACCTTGCTATTGCAAACTATGTCACAAATCAGCCAAATTTCTCCTACTCCTCCCTTATATGTTACAGGTGAGGAATCGCCTCAACAAGTTAGTGTCCGCGCCCAACGTTTAGGCTTAGATGTCCATAAAGTTAAATTGCTCACAGAAACTGAGGTGGAAAAAATTCTCAATACAGCACAAGAAGAGCAACCTAAAGTAATGGTAGTAGATTCTATTCAAACTATACATACTGAACGCTTACAATCAGCTCAAGGTTCCGTATCACAAATCCGCGAGAGTACCGCACAATTGGTACGTTTTGCTAAAACAACCAATACTACTATATTTCTGGTTGGGCATGTTACTAAAGAAGGCTCATTAGCTGGACCGCGGGTTTTAGAACACATGGTAGATACAGTGCTTTATTTTGAAGGAGATACAGGCAGCCGTTATCGGATGATACGCGCGATAAAAAACCGTTTTGGCGCAGTAAATGAATTAGGCGTATTTGAAATGACAGACAAAGGCTTAAAAGAAGTAACTAACCCTTCTGCGATTTTTTTATCGCCAAAAGAAGAAGAAGTACCGGGTAGTGTTATTATGGTAACCCATGAAGGCACACGCCCAATGTTGGTAGAAGTACAAGCCTTAGTTAATCCCACAAATAATCCGAATCCGCGCCGAGTCGCTTTAGGATTAGACCCAAATCGTTTAGCAGTATTACTGGCAGTTTTGCAAAAACATGGTGGCGTGGCAACTTATGATATGGATGTTTTCATCAATGTCGTAGGCGGAATTAGAATCAATGAAACTGGAGCCGATTTAGCGATTATTTTAGCAGTTTTATCCAGTTTGCGTAATGTCACCTTGCCCAGAAATTTAATCGTATTTGGTGAAATGGGCTTAGCTGGAGAAATTCGTCCCGTATTGAATAGTCTGGAACGTTTGCGCGAAGCAGATAAACACGGTTTTATACGAGCAATTATTCCGAAAACTAATGCCCCAAACAATAAATTCTCAACTCTTGAAGTTGTACCAGTTTGGCGTTTAGTTGATGCTTTGCATAGCCTTTCTGTAGATGCTGATGATAAATAGTTCGTAGGTTCGATTAAACTACAAGGATGTTATATAAACAAGGATAAAAACAACTTCAAATGACTAAACAACAATTAAACATGCAAAAACTAAACCTCCAAAAAACCCGCGACTTAATTCAAACATTCGATTTAAGTTCATTATTTATCAACGAACTAGGCTGGAATAAACCCAGTTCAACTACCATAAAC
>JALWSU010000460.1 GCA_026993485.1 Thiotrichaceae bacterium
CTGCCATCTACACCATGACAAGCAACACAGGCTTTGAGCTTGTACAGTGTAGCTCCATCACTACTTGAACTAGCCCAAACATTAACCGTAAAAATCAATAAAGCTGAAATGGACAGAAAAATTATTTCATACCAATTAAGTAACTTCATTTAAATCCTCCCACTAAGAGTAACAAATATATTACCTTGATTTTCTAAGTTTTTCCTACCAGATACGCTCTAATCGGATCAACAGCTTGACGATGCTTATAAATCGCACCACGCTGTTTAAAACAGTGGCGACTAAATAAAACTTGGTGGGGAATATGGCTTAAATTACACTGTTCAACCAGTTCATCCAACTTATCTAACACCATATTTCGGTCTTTACCATGAATCATGCAAAACAAATTATAAGGCCAATCAGGCAAATGTCGGGCGCGACGATAGCACAAAGTCACACACTCAAATTGCCCTAATCGTTGACCCAACGCAGCCACTTGTTCATCAGGAACATCCCAGACAACCATTGCATTAGCGCGATAACCCAATTTCCGATGACACACTACAACCCCGAAACGTTTTATCACACCACTGCGAAGCAACTGAGATAATCTCCTAATAACCTCAGCCTCGCTCATACCAATGTCTTTACCTATCGCCGCATAAGGGCGTGATACCAATGGTAGTCCACCTTGGATCGCTTCTATTAAGAGTTGATCAGTATTATGATTGTGTGCTTTAGCCATAGGAAACTACTAACTATTGATTATTCGAGTTTAAATCAAAACCAAGGTCAATATGATAGCTTTCCAACATCGGTAGCGACATCACCGCAATACCAGTATTTTCCTCAATTTCCATTAACACCGCCTGTAAATCTTCCTCTGTTGTCGCAGTCACAACAAACCACAAATTAAAACGATGTTCGCGCTCATAATTATGATTAACTTCAGGCAAGCTACTAATATACTTCGCAACGTATTGCAACAAACCTTTAGGCACAGCCATAGCAGCCAATGTACTAGTCCCAATACTATGCGGACGAAAAACTGGACCAACACGACTAATTATTTTGCTCTCACTCAACTCCTGCAAAGCCTCAATAACCTCCGCCTCTGTAACCCTCAAATCGCTGGCAATATCCGCATAAGGAGTAGGAGACAAAGAAAAATTACTTTGAAAATCATTAAGTAATCTCTCTTGCAACTCATTCAATTCTTCATGGGCAGAACCATTGAGATTCAAAACATTAGTCATAAACTTATATACCTAAGCTTTGGACTCCATCATAACTTAAAGCCCAATTTTATGAGCGCGTGCCGTAAAAAATATACCGCTAGGCTTCTTCGCAGGCAATGTCGCAACCTCAGCAAAAGTCTCAGTATCGTAAACCTTAACCACATTATCATCACGAACTGACACCCAAACTTCCTCCCCACGCGGCGTAAATTCCATATGTAATACCGCCTTACCCGGCTTCAGCGTCTTAATAACTTCCATAGTCTTCACATCAATCACTTGCACCGTATCATTATAAGGAAAAGCGAAATTGACCCAAACATGCCGACCATCAGGTCGCGCTATAACAAAAACTGGTTGCCCATGTACAGGAATACTCGTTACAGGTTCCCAAGATCGACGATCTACAACTAAAACCGCATATTGACCAACAGCAGGAAGAAAAGCATAATCACCTGCCATAGCCCAACCTTCCAAATGTGGCATTTTATAAACTGGCCGCCTTTCTTTACCTTTACCATAATTAGGTAGAATCCGCTGCACACCCTGATCTAAATTCCACAAATCCAAGCGAGCCAAACCATCTTCACCAAATAAACCAGCTATATAGTAACGACCATCGGGAGAAATCAAACCATCGTAAGGTTGCCTGCCTATATCCTTGAACTTAATAATTTTAGGAGAACTAGGCATATGCATATCAGCCACCCAAATCTCACCCGCATCAAAGAGGCTAAAAACAAAACGCTGCCCTGGCGCATCCACCAATCCAACCACCTTAGAACGTTGCTTATTACCAAATTCGGCTGGAATATCCGCCAACAATTCTAGCGTCTTCGCATCAAATACCTTAACCCCACCAGGAGTATAATTAGAAACCGCAACCAAACGCCCATCCTGAGAAATAGCCCCACCAATACTATTCCCCGCCTGCATAATCCGTTTAACAACTTCCCCACGCAACAAATCCAGTTTCGTCAAACCACCATCGCGCCCAAACACATAGGCATAGCGTTCATCACGAGAATAAACCACCGAAGCATGGGACAAATCACCTAAACCATGTATTTCTGCCAAACGGCTACGACTAGAAGTATCAACAATCAACACACTACCACTAGCACGTTCTATCACCACACCCAAATCACCACTACCACAATTATTCTCAACACCAAAGCTAGATAAGGGAATCAGAAATATTAAGACACACACAAACCGCCAACTAAGAACCTTCATCATCAATCCCCTTCAGTAATTGTTCTACTAACCATCGAACTTCGGCTGGAGTCAAAAAATCTCTCCACGGTGGCATAGGAGTACCAGCACGCCCAAACAAAATCGTTTGTACTAAAAAATCTTTAGGATAAATTGCCAACGACTCCGGCAATAAAGCAGGCCCTAAACCGCCTTTAAGCCTCATACCATGACAAGCCCCACAATCTTGTCGAAGTAAATGGAGCAAATCCGACTTACGCTCAGGCGATATATCATCGGCACTAACAGCAGTCAATGCCAAGAAAAAATATAAAAATAAAAATATGAT
>JALWSU010000461.1 GCA_026993485.1 Thiotrichaceae bacterium
CGTCGTAGTGCGTGGCAGTTTGCCTGCATGACATCTAGTCCTCTATGCCATCTATTCCTATACTCATATCTTGCACCACTCAAATGATTATGATTTTTCGACCGATTTTTTGATCCTGAGCTTGAAATCGTTCGATTTCAAGCAATAACTGCTTAACCTTGGGGTAACAAAATTTATAAAGCCTCTTTAGCAGCTTGCCCCGGTAGGTTTTTTAGTAAAAACAAATTGTTACAATTTAGAACTTACTTGTCCAAAGCTTTAGCTTTGGATCGTCCAAAGCTAAAGCTTTGGACTCCAATATCTATTTCAAGAAAAAAATTAGTTTGTCAATGCGTAAGTCCTAATTAATATTTTATTTTAGGAGATTTTTCAACTATTTTTGCTTGGTGCAAGATATGAGTATATACCCGCCTAAAATATATACTCAAGTGAGATGTTGGAGTGCAAGGTTACCTTGCACGAGTCGTTCAAGGTAACCTTGAACTCCAATATCAAAACTCGGAGTGTAAGCTTACCTTGCACACCATGCTGGAATTTAAAGGTTTTTGGAATTTGAGTGCGTAACATCAGTAAATAAACTGAACTGACCTACAGTTATTGAGTGAGAAGTTACATAAAATCTTGCTCCGAAACACCGTAAGGGATAAGAACATAGTAGGAAGTACTATAATCTGTATCTTGATCAAGTCTTAAAATTTTAGAACGAGCTATAAATAGATGTTTCCAGCCTCAGAGGTAACTAAAAAATTCCGATGCGATCAATTGCGTCTCAAGATTACAACGCCAAATTTTGTACAATATAATCAATTTTTGGTCCAGCTTGATTTAAAAAAGCTAGATTTTATAGCTTGATATGCTAGGACCGAGTGGTATAGATGAGAAATTTTTTTTTAAATTTATCATCTACCCTTAATTTTTTAGCAACCTCCGCCATAAATTGGGCAAGTTGACACAAATCCACATCCTTTTACTTTAATTGTGATCGAGTCTCCAGGACGAACGCAAGCTGCACCAGTTCCGCCAACGTATATCGTTACCCTTCTGTTTGCACTTCCCACGTCCACGCGAGCTATGCCGTCATTGTTAGTGAAGACTTCGTTGAAATTATAGTCATTTTTAACACCACACCCCACGCATAACGAGCCATCATTATATTCCAATTTTACGCGGATTGTATCAGCCCAAGCAGAGCCTGCTGCCAATAAAAAGAAAACTATTGGTAAAGCTAAAAACATTTTAGATTTCATTTGATTTTCCTTTGCAAAATAGCCTTGATTTAGTTTAAAAGATGCGATCATTGCGCCAGGCCAATACGCAAGTTCGCTAATAAAAAAAGGTAATGTTCCAGTTTTTGGTGCCGCATTGGAGCGAAGATAAGCTCCAATATGCAAATTCATGCTTACTTCTTACAATTATTAGTAAAAATACAATAAAGTATAGTCGCTCCAACAGCAGCACCACCAAGCGTATTTTGCCATTCTTGTGATTCCAGCTGGGATTTGGTTAACAAAGCTGACGCATCAACCACCATTGTATCCCCAGTATTTACATCGCGTACCTTTACTTTCTGGTTTCCCATTTTCCTCACCACTACAACATAAGGGTTGTCATCACCAAAGCGGTTGATATAATAATAATCGCCTGGGTCGATATAATCGTAATCAGCTGCGTAAACCATACTAGTGGTCAATAATAGTGTTAACATCATCAATTTTTTCATGAGTAAATTTCCACTAACAGTTTTCAAGAAACTGTAGTATACCAGCCCTCTTTAGTTTTATTTACGAATCCCTAAACAAGGTCAAATTCAGCAGTTATTATCCTGCAAAAATATACTCTAACAGTGATTTATACACAATAAGGGCTTTTTTATGTTATCATCTGGTGTTACGCACTCTCGTTCCCACGGAGCGTGGGAACGAGAGTGCGTAACATAAGTTATCATTTATTATTTTATGTTGTTGTGACTATTTTTTAGTTTAAAGTGTATTATAAACAACCATATAAGTATTAGAATTGACTTGAGGAGTAATTTAAGATGAATGAATTTGGACAACTATTAAGTATATATATGGATATATTAAAAATAGGTGATACTGAACTTGCTCTGTATTTAGGAACGGATAAAAACACTATCCGCAATTGGAAAAAAAATGCGTCTGTTGAAAAAACATACAAGCTCTTTGATAATTGTTTGGAAATAATTAAGTATTTAAATTATAGAATCACAATCTTAAGTCTACACCCTAGAGTTGTAGAAAACCAAACTTTAGATATGATACACAGGCTTGTTTAAGTATTCCTGATTAAAGTACCAGTTTTTAGTTCTCTATGATTTGGCACGACACAACCAGTAGAACCTCGTCGAAGAATAATATGGCTACCACGTTGGCGTACTACATAAAAACCCAATTGTTCTAAGGCTCGTATAGCTTCAACACTTGAAACTCGGGGCAATTTAGGTTAGGCAGATTTTGGTGCTACCTCAAAGGTTGTCAACAAAGGGTGATATGGCATGCATTATCAGAGGAAATTCCTCAAGATATAACTCAGTGACTTCGCGCAAATTAGCCAAACTTTCTTCCACTGTTTCGCCTTGTGTTGTTGTTCCAGTTTCGGGATTAAAGGCAACATACCCGCTTTCAGGAGCGGCTGTGAAGACTGCGGAAAGTTCCATGATTTTACTTTATAGGTTTTGTGAATTCTGTTGGTAAAACTCGACAATTAGGTTAAGATTATTTTATGACTTAAAATAATC
>JALWSU010000462.1 GCA_026993485.1 Thiotrichaceae bacterium
GCTTTACTCAATCTTTAATTATTTGAACTGTGATTGCAGTGATTAACAGATAAACTCTGATAACAAAAACAATCCAAATCAGATTAATCACATAAATCCTAAAAATCACAGTTCAGACAATAGAATCAAGCCTAAATTCTCGCTCGCTGCTCAAGCCGCAATGCTTATTTATTCTCTGACTTTGGTTTTGATTTGAATAACTCAATTATCTCTCTTAAATCACTCACCTGTTGTTTTAAATACTCAATTTCTTTGTCTCGCTGTTCAATCAAGAAACTTGCCTTTTCTGATTCATATTGCGATTCGGTTTGCCCATTTGTAGGATAACTACTAACATGCCAATTATCAAAATGTTGGCATTGACTATTAATTAAATTAAATACATTTTTTTCGTTTAACCCAAATAACTGTGACAACTCTATTCCCAGAACTTTAGCAATTTGTTGAAGCCGAGAAAGATTAACATCTGTCTCACCTCGCTCGATTTTGGCATAAGCATGAGTGGTGATTCCTAATTTACTTGCTACTATCTCTTGTGTCCAACCTCTAAATGTCCGAATAAATTTGATTTTATCATATACTTCCATAATAGGTACTCTGAGTTATAGAATTAACAACTCTCAGTTGGTTGAATTGTATGGGCGTGTATTTTATATTATTCGACGCTAAAAGCAAATCAAGCTGTTTCTCGTTCCCACGCTCCAGCGTGGGAATGTGTACAAGCGTACTGACAAATTTGACTTGTGTATAAGAGAGTGCGCTCCAGCTTGGGAACGAGAGTAAATATAGGGTATTAATATGAGGGCAAATTTGCCTAATTTATAGGATAATATTTGATAATATGCTGGCAAGTTTGCCTGATAATAATAAAGTTAGCTGACCAAGACCATCAACATAGGAGATTATAATGGCTTACCGTGACGATAATGATTTAGAATTTTTACAAAATATAAAATCTGAGGATCTTGATGATCTAGTGTATTGCCTTACACATGACAAGGATGGTGAACTCCGGTGGACTGAAGAATTAACAACCTCAGAAAAATATAAATTATATTACCCTGATCATAATCGTTACTGGAAAGAGATCGCAGCGGAAATACAATGCTTCGGTGCAAATACAATTGTCACTATCTTTTTTCGTGGAGGAAAAGGAGTTAAGTATCGCGAAGTTTTGACGGATGTTTGCGATAAAATGAAGGTGAATTACAACAAGGACTCTAGCGTTGAAAAAATTGAGAATAACCTTCTCATGAAAATTCTAACTGATGCCTTAGAAAATATGAGTCGTGAGGAGTTGAAAAAACTCGCAGAAGCCACTGGAGTAAAAAACACCAGTGGAATAATAACAGCAGAAACAATGGTCGGCGCATTCCAAGCCGTGTTTCATGCTGGTGGGTTTAAGTCCTATGAACTTACTGTGATTATTGTCAATGCAATAATGAAGGCCCTGATTGGTCGAGGCTTATCATTTGCTGGTAATGCTGCTCTCACAAGAACAATGGCAATCCTTACTGGCCCTATTGGCTGGGTGATTACAGGCCTATGGACAGCAATCGATATTGCTGGTCCTGCATACAGAGTAACCATTCCCGCTGTTATTCAAGTTGCCGTTCTTCGTCAAAAATTTCTCTATGAAAAACAAGCATAAGAAGTTGATTTCAGCTAGCAGCTAACAAGGCGCTGCACTCGGACAATTTTTCTCGTTCCCACGCTTCAGCACGCTGCCGAAAAACCTCCGAGGTTTTGAAAACCTCGGAGGTTTATACCAAACCCCTACTCCCACCGAGCCAAATCCGCCCTCATAATCCGAATCTTCTGCATCAACACCTCTAGTTGCATATTAAACCAAATCATCCCCCCAGTTATAATTCCACCCAACACCATCAGCATAATTGCTTTACTCAATCTTTAATTATCTGAACTGTGATTGCAGTGATTAACAGATCAACTCTGATAACAAAAACAATCCAAATCAGATTAATCACATAAATCCTAAAAATCACAGTTCAGACAATAGAATCAAGCCTAAATATGTTGAAGTGCCTAATAAAACGCTCCAGTAGTTCATTAAGCAAGATATAGAAATTTCCCAGAAATTAGTTTACTGAAATGTGGGTTTTTACTATTATGTATGTTTACATAGATCGCCATCATAATGGTAACTCATTGTATAATATACATTTAAAAAATATGCAAAAAAGACGTGACCTCGGTATGATTATAATATATAATTTGTGTTCTTAAATTTTTTTGGAAAGTTATTATGCGTATTTTTTTCTTATATTCTATAGCTATTATTGTATCTGGAGGTTTAGCATCAATTTCAGGTTATGCTCCAGCTGCAAGTTTTAATTGTAATCTTGCCAAAGGCTGTGCAGAAAATGTAATTTGTCAATCACCACAACTTTCTAAGTTAGACTCAGAAATGGCAGAGATTTACTACGAAATCAAGGCAGAGTTTCGTAGAAATCAGCGATATTTATTAAAAGAGTTTGTGGAAAACCAAAAAGCATGGTTAAGGGATCGTAATGCTTGTGGGTGTAATGCAAACTGTCTTCTTAGAAAGTATAGGAGGCGAATTGGAGACCTTTATAGTTATTTTGATTGACTCGACGCTGGAGCGTCGATGTACACACTCCCACGCTGGAGCGCACTCTCTTAGACACAATTAATTAACTAATTGATTTAATTGCGTTTAATCATTAAACGCCTCAAAGGGGGGATTGCCCCTACAAACAATGATGTAGGGGC
>JALWSU010000463.1 GCA_026993485.1 Thiotrichaceae bacterium
CCTTTATTTATACATTACATAAGTTTTTAATTAATTGATTTAATTGCGTTTAATCTTGAAACGCCTCAAATGGCAACCACAAGGGATTGCCCCTACAAACAACGATGTAGGGGCAATCCCTTGTGGTTGCCCTGCGCTGGAGCGTGGGAACGAGAGTGCGTAACATCAATTCTCAGTTCTAATTCCGCACTGATTTCTATTTTTTCCCAACTTGTAAAACCGCTAAAAACGCATCTTGCGGTATTGTAACTGAACCAAATTGTTTCATGCGTTTTTTACCTTCTTTTTGTTTTTCAAGGAGTTTCCTTTTGCGACTTACATCTCCGCCATAACATTTAGCTGTGACATTTTTGCGATAGGCTTTCACAGTTTGGCGAGCAATAATTTGTGAACCAATAGCCGCCTGTATTGCGACATTAAACATTTGTCTTGGTATCACTTCTTTCATCTTTTTGACAATAGCTTGCCCTTGAGAAACACTTTTCTCACGGTGAACAATAATAGATAAGGCATCAACACGCTCACCATTAATTAATATATCAAGCTTCACCAAATTAGCCACTTGAAAACGTACAAAGCTATAATCCAAAGATGCGTAGCCACGACTAACCGATTTGAGTTGATCAAAAAAATCTAACACCATTTCACTTAAGGGTAACTCATAAGTTAGTGTTACTTGTGAAGCCGTATAATGCAACTTTTTTTGCACCCCCCGTTTTTCAATACAAAGCGTCATCACATTTCCTAAGTAATCTTGGGGTAACAAGATATTTGTCTCAACTATAGGTTCACGTATTTCTGCTATTTTATTCGGAGGTGGAAGATTTGCAGGATTATCTACCATTAATACTTCACCATCAGTCGTTAATACCTCATAAACAACAGTCGGTGCGGTAGTAATTAAATTTAACTCATATTCACGCTCTAAACGTTCCTGCACAATCTCCTTATGCAGCATTCCCAAAAAACCACAACGAAAACCAAAACCTAATGCTTGTGACGTTTCAGGTTCATAATGTAAAGACGCATCATTTAAGCGCAATTTTGCCAATGCCTCACGCAAATTGTCATAATCATTAGCATCTATCGGAAACATCCCCGAAAAAACTCGCGGTTGAATAGCTTGAAAGCCAGGCAAAGGTTTATCAACAGGAGTAACTGCATCGGTTAAAGTATCACCCACTGGCGCAGCCTCAATCTCCTTAATACCAGCTACCACAAATCCAACTTCGCCAGCCTCAAGCACCTCACGCTCTTCTCGTTTCGGCGTAAAAATTCCCACTTTGTCCACCTGAACACGCCGCCCAGTTGACATTACTAAGATTTTTTGTCGCTTAGATAGGCGACCCTGCATAACCCGTACTAAAGAAACTATCCCTAAATAATTATCAAACCAAGAATCAATAATTAAGGCACTTAATGGCAAATCGCGCTCACCTGTTGGTGGCGGAATCCGCTCAATTAGAGATTCAAGCAGCTCCTCAACTCCAACACCAGTTTTCGCACTAACCTGTACCGCATTGTCAGCCTCAATTCCGATAATATCTTCAATTTCCTCTATAACCCGCTCAGGTTCAGCAGACGGCAAATCAATTTTATTTATAACTGGCACCACTTCAAGCCCTTGCTCAATGGCAGTATAACAATTAGCAACACTTTGGGCTTCAACTCCTTGCGCCGCATCAACCACCAAAAGCGCACCTTCACAAGCTGCTAGTGAGCGCGATACCTCATAAGAAAAATCAACATGTCCAGGAGTATCAATAAAATTCAACTGATAAACTTGCCCATCTTTGGCTTTATAATTCAGCGTTACACTTTGGGCTTTAATCGTAATGCCGCGTTCACGTTCCAAATCCATTGAATCCAAAACTTGTTGCGACATTTCCCTGTCAGTCAACCCACCACAAATTTGGATAAACCGATCCGCCAGAGTAGACTTGCCATGATCAATATGAGCAATAATGGAAAAATTACGAATCTGCTTCATTTTTTGAAATAATCCAACAATAATTTCTCATTGAAATGATAATGACAAATTTCCTTATCTCCAGCAGCTAAAACTGGCACTCGTTCACCATAACGCTGTTTTAGATAGCTATCAGCATCAATATCCACAAGATTTAATGAAAAATCATAGCGTTGTTGAAACAATCTCAACGCCTGTTTCATTTCATCACAAAGATGACACCCTACCCGTGTGTAGAGTGTCAGGCTGACTTGATTCGGCATTATTTCGCTGGCAATCTCAAAGCTAAGAACAGTGGAGAGCCATTACGATGGACCAAAACTGGCACTGTTGTCGCAGTCAATTTACTCACAACTTTCATAAAGTGATTAACATCCTTAATCTCGACATTATCTACCATTATAATAACATCATCTTTACGGATTCCTGCATCGCGTGCTGGTCCAGCTTCAACACGTTGTACTAATACACCACCTTCAGTAACACCTACTTGTTCACGTTTTGCCTGATCTAAATTGATCACTGACAAACCTAGACGACTACTCGTTAGCGAATGATTACCTTTACCATGAGTGCCAAAAGCCAATTCAATATCTTCTTCAGATGGTAACTCACCAAGTGTTACCTTTATAGTCACAGTTTTACCCTTGCGTATTACAAGTGTATCAATAGGTGAACCAAGCCTGCTACTACCTACAATAGGGGGTAACTCAGACGAACGATTGATATGTTTACCATCAAAACTAATAATAATATCACCTACTTTAAATCCTGCCTTTGCCGCAGGGCTGTCAGGCAAAACTTTCGCAATTAAAGCTCCTTGAGGCTTTTCCATACCAAAAGATTCCGCCAATTCAGCAGTAACATCTTGAATCAGCACACCTAACCAACCGCGTGAAACTTTACCACGAGTTTTTAACTGTTCAACCACAGTTTTCATAATATCAACAGGGACAGCAAACGATAAACCCATAAATCCGCCCGTACGGCTATAAATTTGTGAGTTCACCCCAATAACTTCCCCATTCAAATTAAATAAAGGCCCACCAGAATTACCCGGATTAATCGCCGCATCAGTTTGAATAAACGGCACATAAGTATCATTAGGCAAACTTCTACCTAATGCACTAATAATCCCCGCAGTAACACTCTGTTCAAAGCCAAACGGTGAACCGATTGCTAATACCCACTCACCCACTTTTAATTTACTTGAAGAACCAAGTTTAACCGTCGGCAAACCAGTAGCCTCAACTTTCAACAAGGCAATATCGCTACGTTTATCAGCCCCAATTAATTTCGCATCAAATTCACGACGATCTGTCAAACGTACAACAATTTCATCAGAATTTTTAACAACATGCCTATTTGTTACAATATAGCCATCACTAGAAATGATAAAACCAGAACCCAATGAAGCCATTGGAGGACGTTCTTCTAACAAATCATTACCCTGATCAAAAAAACGGCGTAAAAAATCGCCGAAAGGACTATCCTCGGGTAATTTTGGCAAATCTCGAAAATGATGTTTTGCCTTATCCGTTTTTGTAGTACTAATATTAACCACAGCAGGGCCATATTGCTCCACTAATTTAGTAAAATCAGGCAATTCACCTGCATAGAGTTGGCTTGATAACAGGCCAACAACCATATAAACGACTAAAATAGATTTAGATAATAAATAATCTTTCATACCAATCCTCAAAATAAAACACTTACTTAAAATTTTACCCTCGTTCCCACGCTCCAGCGTAGGAACGAGAACAATACACAAATATATTAGCACACGATCACTCATAATGTTTTGACAATCACAGGCTGATAGCTCAAATCTTCAGACATTTTAACACTCATTCGCTTTACCCACATCAAACCAGCAAACAAGCCAAGCAAACCAGCCAACGCCGTTAATATTTCATAACTAGGCCACTCTAATAATTTTGCCAAACTCTCATAACCAATCGCAACCACAAACAAACTCAACAAAGGTATTAAGTATAAAGCCAACGAACTCTTAAGCAAAGCAGCTTCAGCTACACCTATAACAACCCTATCGCCAACTTTAACATTTTTCTGATTAAGAACTCTTACCAGCGTCTCTTTTTGTCCAACTACCCTTGCTAAACTAGCCGTACCACAGCCCTTATTTGCCGTACAATGACTACAAACATTATCACGCTGCGTCTCTACAAATGCAAATTTATCCTGAATTTCAACCACAATACCATGTTCTTCAAGCATATCGAATCAACCATAAAGTTATGTTATCTTAAATGCCCCGTATTTATTTTCGGAACATTCAAACCATGACACAATCTCCTGACTGTGATGTATTAATTATTGGTAGTGGTGCTGCTGGACTCAGCCTAGCATTAGAGTTAGCAGATCATGCCAAAATAACCCTAATCTCAAAATCCGCCCTCGAAAGCGGCTGTACTCAATATGCACAAGGTGGCATATCCGCCGTATTAGGTGAAGATGACTCGCTAGCTTCACATGCTGAAGATACAATCAACGCTGGCGCAGGTTTATGTGACCCAGATATTGTCAACTTCACAGTATCACAAGGCCCTGAACGCATTGCTTGGCTGATTGAACAAGGAATGCCATTTACTCAAGTATCTGATTCAGAAAACAATCTTGACTACCATTTAACTCGTGAAGGCGGACATACTCACCGCCGCGTCATACATGCAGAAGATGCCACTGGGCAAGCTATCGTCTCAACATTATCACCCAAAGTCAATCAACACCCCAATATCCGCACCTTAGAACAACATATAGCCATTGATCTAATTACAGGCAACAAAATTGGTCACACCAGCTCCCGTTGTTTAGGAGCCTACATATTAAATCTTAACACCAAAAAAGTTATTGTACTCCGTAGCCGATTTGTCGTCCTCGCCACAGGTGGGGCAGGTAAAGTTTACTTATACACTAGTAATCCAGATGGTGCAACTGCTGATGGCATTGCTATGGCATGGCGAGCTGGCTGTCGCATAGCCAATATGGAATTTATCCAATTTCACCCCACTTGTCTATATCATCCCGATGCCAAATCCTTTTTAATCAGCGAAGCCGTGCGGGGAGAAGGAGGCAAACTCAAATTACCAGATGGCAGTTCATTCATGAATCGCTTTGATCCGCGTGCCGAACTCGCCCCCCGTGACATAGTAGCACGCGCCATTGATCATGAAATGAAACGGCTAGGTTGTGACTCAGTACTGCTAGACATATCTCATAAAGGCAAAGACTTTATTCTCAAACACTTTCCAAATATTTATAACCACTGTCTAGCACTTGGTTACAACATGGCAACTCAAGCAATTCCCGTAGTTCCAGCGGCTCACTACACTTGTGGCGGCGTAATGACAGACAAATATGGACGCACCGATGTTGAAGGACTATACGCAATCGGAGAAGTAGCCTACACCGGCTTACACGGAGCCAACCGTATGGCAAGCAATTCATTACTAGAATGCCTAGTTTTTGCCCATTCAGCCAGCATAGACATTCTACCTCAAATTAAAGACATCCCCCCACCCCCAAATTTACCAGCATGGGATGACAGCCAAGTCACCGACTCCGACGAAGAAGTAGTCGTATCCCACAATTGGGACGAGTTACGTCGATTTATGTGGGACTATGTTGGCATAGTGCGAACCAATAAGCGTTTAGAACGCGCCAAACGTCGCGTCGATTTATTACGCGACGAAATTAGTGAATACTACAACAACTTTTCTGTTAGCAATGACTTAATTGAACTACGCAACCTAAACCTTGTAGCTGATTTAATTATTCGTTCAGCTCAACAAAGAAAGGAAAGTCGCGGATTACATTATACACTTGATTATCCTGAAAAAAATCCTCATACTAAAATTACAATACTTAAATCCAATTTTTAATTGGATTGGAGTGCAAGCTTGGAGTTCAAGGTTACCTTGAACAAATCTCGCTTGTGCAAGGTAACCTTGCACTCCAGGCTCGAATTTAAATGTTTTTGGAATTTGAGTGTGTAACATCAATTACTCGTTTTCCCAGTCCTCAAGAATTAATCATTTAACACTAATAAATTCATTGATTTAGCACATTTGATTACTGCTATATAATCAAAAGGTAGACTCACAAAATCGTTGAAAAGTTTATCCATCTTCAAACTTACGCACTAACAGCAGAAATTTGTTAGGTTTTTTAATAAAAACAAACTGTTAAAAATTATAAATAACGTATTTGGAGTCCAAAGCTTTAGCTTTGGACCTTCCAAACGAAGTAAGCGAAACGAAGTAAGCTAAGCTAAAGCTTCTTCGCTTCTCTTCGCTCCAAGGAGAAAATAACAAAATTCGTTTGTCAATGCGTAAGTCCTAACTCTTATCTGGATCAACTGCTTTAATATCTTTATGAGGCACAAATAAACCGCAACCCATTTTCCGCCCTTCTCCTAATCCCTGTTCTTGTAATAACAGCGATTCTTCAGGCTTTAAATCTGCAATCATTAAACGCCGAGTGAATAAGTTGCCAGTTGGCCATTTTAATTGGTGGGTTTTGCCGCATAAGACTTTACGACATTTAATCCCTAGAGTTGTTTCTATTTGTGCGACGATTTCAGTTATAAAACTCTCTTCATCTTGATCAGGATTCGCTAAGATATGTCGTGCTAATAGCACTGGCATGTGAATCAAGTTTTTTTCCTTTGCTGAACCAAGTTTCAACGAATAGCCCTCAATATCTAATGTCATACCACTTAGTTCTTGTGCTGCTGCAATGCGATGTTTCGGTAAGCGTAGTATTAACTTAATACGACGCGACAAAAACAATAAATCATCTGGCTTATCTGGGCGATTCCAACCATTACCAAATTCGGGACCATAAATTAAATGTAAACCTGCCAATTGTTCTTGCTCAAACCAAGGCAATGCTTGCTGAATAGCTTGAGATAGCGCATAAGCATGATCAACTGGTAAACAGGGGCATTTTATATCAAAGGCTAAATCCACAACTGAGTTTGGAATCTGTTTATTAACCTCTTCTTCTTGCCACAACATATTTTTTTATCCTTAATCAATAAAAAGCCGCTTCTAAACGATCTTCCCAATTATTTGGCGTATCTGGATAAGGTGGGCGTACATCTATACGAAAAAAACGCTCTCCAGTTTTTTTGACTTCCTCTTTAATAACAGTTACAAGTTGTTCAAAATTTTCTAGTTCGTGATGTTGTAAAAGTATTTCGCTTAAATATAACATTTATCTATCTCCTTAAAATCAATAATATTTTTACTATATATGTAGCTTTTTTTAAATTTTTAAAGAATATTTGTTTGAGAAATTCTACTTGATGATCAAATTTTTAATTATTGACTGATGTTACGCACTATGATTCTGCACTGCC
The DNA here is from genome assembly GCA_026993485.1 of Thiotrichaceae bacterium. Taxonomy (GTDB): domain Bacteria; phylum Pseudomonadota; class Gammaproteobacteria; order Beggiatoales; family Beggiatoaceae; genus JAUXCJ01. The sequence goes on from JALWSU010000463.1 coordinate 7,353, forward strand.
ATTTATCAGACCTCCGAGGTTTTTAAAACCTCGGAGGTCTTTGAAACCTGCATGGTTTGTCTTAACTTAATGGCAGTAACGCTGGAGCGTGGGAACTAGAATGCGTAACATCAGTTTATAATTTCCACACCCAACCCTAGAAATAACTATTTCACCTCAAACGTAACCTGTTCTGTTATCCATTCAGCATTAGGCACTCGCACCAAACCTCGCTGTCCATGTGCGACACTCACCAATAGCCGCTCTAACGGATTCAAATTTCCACTACCACGTTGTCTAAAAATATCCTGTTCCAATAATGACACATCAATCGGCTGTGTGCTAACAATCAATTTCAGAATTTCTGCGCCTACTTCTTCCATCATTAATAACACATCTTCATTCAAATCCCGCTTTTCTCCCGCTTTGATGCGAGCAGATTCCATTCGTTCTTGAGAATCTGGAAAAATGGCGTAGATGGCACCATCTGGACTAATATCGAGCAGGTAATAATAATAATCCTGTTCACTTTGGTTGTGCAAGCTGAAACTGAAAAGTTCGCCTTTTTTTACAGTCAGTTTGCCTAGTTCTTGCAAAGAATAAGGTCCGGTTTTCTTATGGAGACCCAAATTTTGGGGCAATTCTACACAATTTTTTCCGACTGAACACGCTTTAACTGGAGTTAAATGGTAGATATCCAACATCCCCGATAAACTCTGGCTACTATTGCTTTGCAAGGCTTTAATTTCACGAATCCTAGCGATTTTTTTCAAATTTTCCTGTAACAATTTTATACCTGTTTGGGAATTAGTAAATCGAATTTGCAGATTTTTATTAAATAAGCCTTCCTCTGGAGTCAGCACCCACAATTCAGGGGCTTGATTCGGAAATGGTTTTGGCAAAGCGTCGTCTTGGTTTTCATAGATAACTTCGCCATTTTCTCGCTTTGGATGCAAAAAATGTAATCGTAAATCAACATTATACGGATCATCATTCAGAATATACCCTGGAAATTTGTTTCGATGAAAAGCGGTTTGTAGAGTTTGCAATAAATTTTTATCTTTCCCATTAGGAAAATCGGCTGATAAATAAACTTTAACGGGATCAAAATGATAGGTATGGCTCGCTTCTATCACTAAATCGCCAGGCTTGAATGCCCCATATCGGCTGGCTTTTCCTTGACTTACAAAGGCATTAACTTCGGTAATTTCAAGCTGTGGAGAATTCTGGGAACTGTTAGACAAACGGTAAATTGAACCAACAGTGACACCAGCAAGAGAGCCTGCTTGAATTTCTATTAAGTCACCTTGAACCTTAGTCACTGAAATAGTTGCAGATAAGGGAGTCAATTCACCACCAAAAACTTGTCGATTGCGTTCTCCTTCCATTTGTGGATGTTGCGTCTCACCCCGCAAAGAGGTAATTGCACTATAAGTCTGCTTAAAAACATCATTCCAAGTTTGCCCAGCTTGCGCTTGTTGTAGAGCTTTAGCCCAATGCCAAGTAAATAACCCATAGTGTTTGCCATCCTCTCCAACTGTTTCCGAGGCGAATTCATCGTTTTGTGCCGAGCCAATATGGATGCCATAATATTTATCCAATTGACTATATTGCTTTTTTCCTAATGGATAAGAACGTTCATCTCTGCTTAAACCACGAATTACAGGTGCTTCACCCCTAGCAACGCTGCCTGAGTGACAAGAATCAGAAACAAAAATTACATTATGTGTTTTGGCATAAATCGCCCCCAACCATGAATTAATTTCATCATCTAAGACATCATAATTGTCTTTTTCTCCAATATTACCGCCACGAGTTCCATAAGACACCCAAGTTTGATCTTCACCGCCTGGCTCATCGCCATTTAAATCGGCAGTAGAGGAACCATGACCAGAATAATGAATATAAACAAAATCATTAGGTTGAACACGATCAATCAATGTTTTAAAAGCATTTTCAATCCCAGTATGAGTAGCTTGCTTATCCAAAAGAGTGATAAAATCCTTTTCCTTAAAACCGAATCGTTCACGTAAAACACCTTCTATCAATTTCACATCATTGATGCTACCTCTAAGGGAGGGAACATTGCGATAATTTTGGATGCCAATGAATAAGCCATGTTTACCCATAGTTGTTGGTATTGGTGGCTCTGGTTTCAGGGAATTATTACAACCTGAAAGGAGTATAATAAATATAAGGATAACGTTTTTTAACATATTTAATTCCTTGTTTATTATTGAAACGAAGACCTCCGAGGTTTTAAAAACCTCGGAGGTCTAACTTTAAAATTTGGGCTTTAGCCCAGCTTGTTTGCACAATTGGTTAGCCGTAATCCTGTCAAAATGTTTATGTCTTTTCACAGGAATTGTTTTGATATTATTGGTATAGATGGAATGATTTCCGCCCTCACGTAGCAAGTAAAAGCCATTATTTTCCAAATAGTTGACAAGATTACGTCGCTTGACAGACATCCTAAATCTCCACAGGCAGTTGTTCGATTAAACTATTTCCTAACGGGATTTCTTGATTTTGCATTTTATAGGCTAAAACCATTTCATTCAGTGCATCTCTCAACATAGCGCGACATTCTTCAATATCTTGTCCTTCTGTTATAACATCTGGCCAATCAATAAGTTGACCCATATAACCAGCATCTATTTTGGTGTACTTAGCTGTATAATTGTGTAGCATGGGTTTATCCTTTTTACAAAGAAATCTTAAAATGTGAACTTTATCATATAAATCACCAAAATCACAGTTCAAACCTGAGAGGTGGTCTGAGACCTGACAGGTTTTAGAAACCTGTCAGGTCTTTAGAAGCAGGGTGCGTAACATCAGTAACATCAGTTATTAATACTCGACTATCACGTTTTTTGATTTAAGCCCTGAAAGGGCGATATATACTAGCCTGGGGCATCGCCCTAGGCTTGATTTGTCCATAAAGACATTATGTCACGCCCTTTCAGGGCTTCATATCATTATGAACCTAATCCTGGGGCGTTGCCCCAGGCTGGTATATATCGCCCTTTCCGCTGCTCAAATCAAGTGTTTATCCAAAAACTTGAGAATCGAGTAAAAACACTTAGATTTTTACCTTATCCCGTCTTATAACTCATCCCTGTAGTTAAAAACAAATACTAACGCGATTCACTACTTAAGTAGCTTTTTGAGATAAATCATTAATTTCTTTAACGATCACACCCTTTTTATCCTTTTTTGTCTGAATCAAGATTTACAGGATTTTAGGATTTTACTTCGTTACAGGATTAAAGATAAAGGGCAACCACAAGGGTTTGCCCCTACAATATCGGTAGGGGTGTAGGGGCAATCGGTTGCCCTCTTAACTCTCCAAATCGTTAAATATTAATTTGTACGAACTGAGGATGTACCATAACACCCGTTTCACTCTCAAGATAATCTTGCTCAAATTTCTGCCGATTCTTTTCATCAACACTATCAACAAATAAGACTAACCAAATTTCCTTAA
>JALWSU010000464.1 GCA_026993485.1 Thiotrichaceae bacterium
ATTGGCCTCTAAATTTACGCCAGTTGTGCTCATTTGAAATTATAATCCCCTTTCTAAGTGGATGGATTAAGTTATTAAGTTTCTCAATATATGAAAATTATAAATTATCCTAAAATCACGCTTTATTATCAAGTAAAAGTCATGCCGAATAGCATTCTAATTTTGAAATTGATATAACTACGTCAGGGCAACCACAAGGGATTGCCCCTACATAAGAATATTTCGTCACTCGACATTTGAATATTATTGTATGGGCAATCGGTTGCCCTGAGTTGTTACAAATTGATACAATATAACAAAGCTATTAAAAAAAAATCTATAAAAATACTAGTTAGTTATTCATGCCCAGAAAATAATACAGAATACTTTTTTCCCATCCTTTATACAACATATACCATGCGTAAAAAACATAAAAATTTAAAAAATCAAAGCATTGAACAATTAGAAAAAAAAGCTGCTGATAAGTTAGCCAACAATTATTATAAAGAAGCCATCCAGACTTATAAACAATTATTAAAACAAGAACAGCGTCAAGAATGGCAACAAGCTTTAGCAAAAGCTTATTTATTACGCGCTCAAAATTTAGCCAAGAAAAAAATGTATAAAGAGGCGGCTGTTTTCTGGGAAAATCGTGCCAATTTATCTATTGCTGATCAGCAAGGGCTTGATGACTACATTTCTTGGCTAATAAAAGCCAATCGTTATGTAAAAGCGGCTCACATTTTTAGAGATTCAACAGATGCTTTATCAAATGATGCTAGACGACAATTAACAATCCAATTTGGTGCCTTATTATTAGCTGGACAGCAAGATATTGCCGAACTTTTTCCTGAACTGCTCAAAGAATCGCAGCTCATCAATGAGGTATTAACTGCTTATTCTCAAGGCGATGATGAAAATTGCGAGGCTTATCTCAAAAAAATCCCATTCCGTTCTCCTTATCGTGATGTTCGCAGCATTATCAAGGCATTACTCCTTATTGAAACTGATCCAAATACTGCCAATCAATTATTGCAAAAAGTGCCTACAAATTCACCGTATGCGCCCCTGGCTCATTTAATTGCAATGCTCGGACAAAATGATGATAAAAACTTATTAGATGCTTTAAATCAAGCTAATAGCAATGAACAAGCCTTTATAGCTAATTTAAAAGGCTGGGATAAAAGCCAACTGAAACTGATTTCAATGTTGCAAGGCAAACGTGATAATGAAAAAGCCCTTTTAGAAGTTGTAGCCGCCAATCGGCAAGCTTTGGGTGATAAATATAGTCGTCAATTTTGCTTAGCTTTATTACCAAGTTATCCCGCTGGAGTGAAAATTTATCAAAATATTTTTGGACGCTTATCAGCCTTTGAAAAAAATCGCATCACTGCCCTTTATTATGAACGGCAAAGAGATTTATTTAACGCTGAAAAATATTGGCGTTTATCGGTTAATAATCTCAAAAAACAGCAAGAAAAGGATAGCAATTTAAAAGCTGCCCTGATTTTACGCCATATTGTTGCACTTGTCGAAAATAGAGGAGAGCAATTTGATGATGATACTGTACCTAATGATTTGATTGAAAGCATCAACTTTAATCCTGAAGAAAAAAGCAGCTATATCAAATTAATTCAATGGTATAAGCACGAACAAGATAAAAAAAGTTATCATAAATGGGCTGATATAGCCGTTAAAAAATTTCCCAAAGATAGTGAAATTTTACTAATTGGCATGGAATCCGCAACTCAGAAAAAAGCCTTTAAAAAAGCGGTGGGATTCGCAAATAAACTATTAAAAGAAGACCCCATTAATATTAAAGCACGCCAAATTGCACGCTCGTCCCATATTGCACATTCGCGTAAATTAATCAAAATAGGCAAATACGAATTAGCGCGTAAAGAATTAATCCAAGCTGGACAAATCGAAAAAAACCAATTAAGTGGTATAGTTCAAATTAATCAAGGCTTATTAGAATTACAAGCAGAAGGCTCAATTAAAAAAACTGCTAACTTGAAATCAAGAAAACGAAACTTGAAAGAGGTAGCAGCACCTGACTTGTTTAAATTACAACAAACTAAAAAAGCTAAACTAAAAAATACCCAACATATTGAATTACTTACAAAAGGATTAGAATTAGCGGGCGGTGGACTGTGTGGATTTTTTCGCGTAATAGTCGAAACTAAAAGCCAAGCGATTGAGCCAGCGCTGATACTGCCTTTGCTACCCAAACTTAGCAAAACTTATACCCCAACTCGCCATGAAGTTTTAGAACTGCTTAGCCTAATTAATAGCCATTCTGAAATTGGCATCCCCTTTATTAGAGAAGTCCTAGAGCCATTAGATATATTGTTGCAAAAAGCGGTAAAAATAGATTTCTCTAAAGAAGAATTACTAAACTTATGTGAAAGCTTTAAAAAGCTCGAACATTATGACTTACTCCAAAAATTTGCAACTCAAGCCCTAACCCGCTGGAAAGCTGAACCAGTTTTTACATATTATCAGCTTTACGGCAAAGCAAATGGTACATTTTGGTCACTGTCTAGAGCAGATAGAAATAGTATTGACATAGCATATGACAAAGCCGAAACAGAAGGTGATAAGCGTACCGCAATGATGATTAGGAAATTCATCACCCAGCACGATGCTGGCGGTTTTCCACCATTTTTTAATCCCTTTGATATTTTTGGAGATGATGATGACGAAGAAGATGATGTAGATGAGCTTATGGATAAGCTAGAAAACTCAGAGAATCTCAGTCCATTCGAAGTCATGCAAATTATTATACGTCTCCGAAAATTAGGAGTTAATGTCCTATAAATATACTACGCAAACAACAATGAAAACCCCTTTTGATATTATTGGCGTTTCTGAAGATGCAACCGATGAGACAATTAAAAAAGCTTATCTACAAAAAGTGCGACAATATCCGCCAGAGCGATCTCCAGAGCAATTTCAGATAATTCATACCGCTTTTGAAGCGATTAAAACCGAAGAGCAACGCTTAAAATACTTACTATTTCACCATGAACCACCAAGCCTTGCAGCCCTATTAGAACGTGCTTTACAATCTGGAAAGCCACAACGCCCAACAGCAGCATTATTTACTAAAGCATTAGCAGAAAGCTTGAAATTTTCTCCACCAAACTAAAAAACTATGGATGAATCTAGCAAAGAAAAATTGATTGAACAATTTCGTACTTATTTAGATCAATACGAGTTAAACCAAACTGAAACTCCTGAACAAACAGATTTATTTTCACTCTTTACTGAATTAGCCGCTCTACGCAATGAAATTCGCCTAGAATCACGCCAACTCAAGACAGCTTTAGATATGTTCAGAGAAAGTTTTGAGTTAGTACAAAATAGCAATGAACAGCTAACTCAAGAACTAGAACGATGCCGCAAAGAACAAAGAACTAAAGAGAGAGAAAGTACACGAGTGCTTTTATTAGCCTTTTTAGAAATTTATGACCGTTTAGATGCTGGATTAAAAATCCTAAAGCGTTATAAACAATCATCATGGGGATTCTTTTGTCAACCAGAAATACGCCTAATTAACGGAATAACAGAAGGTCAAGCAATGACCCTTAGACGGGTTACTCAATTATTAGCACGTTATCAAGTACGCCCGATAAATGTTCAGAATAAACTTTTAGATCCTCACACAATGCGAGCAGTTGAAGTTGAATCAGATCACAGATTAAGAAATGGAATAGTTACCGAAGAACTACGCAAAGGCTTTATGTGGGATCAAGAAGTACTTCGCATTGCTGAAGTTAAAGTTAATAAAAAATAATCTTACTTTGGAGTCCAAAGCTAAAGCTTTGGACTCCAACTTACTTTGTTTTCAAAAAAAAACAGGTAAAACAACAAAATTTCTCGTTCCCACGCTCCAGCGCATTCTCTTATACATAAATTTTTAAATAATTGATTTCATTGCGTTTAATCATGAAATGCCTCAAAGGGCAACCACAAGGGATTGCCCCTACAAACAATGATGTAGGGGCAATCGGTTGCCCTTGTGTATAAGAGAGAGATTGCGCTCCAGCGTGGGAACTAGGGTATTTATTATCATCAAGTTGTTTAATTTAGTTTCGGGTCTTATAAAATCCTCGTTCCTTAAATATTTATTATTGCGTATTGCGCTTGATTTATTGAATGAGAATGATTATCATATACACCTACTTTTATGGTTTATAATTATTTATTACGCTAAATCATGGATTTAACAAATGCTTTTGTTTTTATCCGCCATCTGAATGTGGCTCACCATGTCAAAGGGCGGATTCGTTTTCGGATTGGGCCAACGGCATTGTCATCTATTTCTCAAATCAACCCGAATGAAATAATTGCTTTTATTCGTTCTTTTACTGGGATTGAAGATGTACGGTTTAATCCAATCGCTGCATCGGTTGTTGTTTATTATAATCCTCAAGAAATTCAACCTAGATGGTGGGAGCAATTGATGCAAAGCCATCAATCTGAAATACCACAAATTTTTGCAAACCTCAAACGGAGAAATGACTATGTATCATCCTATTGAACAATATGAGCAAGGCAATTGCTCAACGTGTTCTATTATAAAAGATGCCAGCTTAGGCGCGATGGTAGGTGCTACTGCTGCGGCGGCTGTACAATTGAAAAATGATAAGAAAACTGGTGAAAATCCCTTGGGGGTAATTCTGAAAACGGGGGTAGCTAGTGGTTTAGCAACCGCAGCCGCTTCAGCAGTTGGTAGCACAATGGGGCAGAAAAATACTTTGGCAACGCTTGCTGCTATGTTTGCTACTGGTACTGCTATGATGTATTTATTAGGTTCAGAGAAAGGAGACGTATAATGAGTGATAATCAAAAGCCTGAGATGCAAAACGCTGCGGAGAATGCTGGACAAAATGCTAGTTCACATTCACAAAACCAAAATCAAGAACAATGTCGATATGGCGCACAGGGTGCTGCCCCTCATCCTTATCCCCCACAACAGCCACCTTATGGTTATGCTGAGCCACCACAACAAAATATGGGCGGATATCAGCATGGACAGCATGGACAGCAGGGACAGCATGGCAATTGGCACGGGCAAGGTGGGCAAGGTGGGCATAGTGGGTATAGTGGGCATAGTGGGCATAATCATCATGCACCAGTTTATCCTTATCAAGCTCAAAATCAACCGACGCCACCACCAGTAGCTCCCCCACCACCTCAATATCGTAACCCTTATTATAATCCTTATATGGGGCAGTATTCTGGGGCTGATTATAATAATCAGCCACCAGCACCAGAAAGTGGGCTTTCTAGCTTTTTAAATTTCCGTGATGAGCGTTTTTTGAAAGGCGCATTGGTTGGCGCAGCCGTAACATTTTTATTGACTAACGATTCTGTGCAGAAAAATGCAATCTCTACCATCGCTAAGGTTTGGAACTTATTCCAAGGCGGATTTGAGGAAGTCAAAGAACGTTTCCGTGATGCTGAAGCGGAAATTAAAGCGCAAGAGAAATAAGTACTGAACCTATATATAATTTTAAGGTTTTTTGGAGTCCAAAGCTTTAGCTTTGGCTGCTGTACCGTACCAAAGCTAAAGCTTTGGACTCCAATATTCTTATCTGGTATTCTCCTTATGCTAATACACGAACTCCCCACACGTTTACGTTTTAAATTACCTTTTCTGAAAAAACCCTGTTTAGATTTTGCCTATCTGGAAGCCTCTCTTAGCACAATATCTGGAGTTCACGGTGTGCGGATTAACTCTCTCGCTGCTTCTTTGATTGTTGAATACGATGGCAAAGCCATTACTAAGCAAAAGATTGAGGCGTGGTGTAGAGAACTGTCCGAAAAATACTGGCCTCGTGTTGATGCAACTGAGAATCTTGCTAATAGCCCTGATTTGTCAGGTATCATTGGCACTGGTGTCACATTAGCTGTTTTGCCATTTTTAGGTTTTCCCCTGAAAACGCTATTAACTTACTTTACTATTGCTCCGACTTTAAGCAAAGGCGCTCATATATTATTAACTGAAGGCATTAAAGTCGAAGTGCTTGATAGTTTAGCGGTGTGGCTGGCAGCAGTGCAGGGAGAATCTTTGACCGCAGTTGCAACGCATGGCTTATTAAAGCTTGGAGAATATCTAGAACATCAAACTGAAAATAAATCAAATCGCTTATTGCGTCAATTGCTTAAACCTATCCCAACAAATGCTTGGGTAGAACGTGAAGGTAAATTAATTCAACTACCGTGTACAGAAATTCAGGAAGGCGATTTAGTTGTTGTTGGTACGGGTGATATGATTCCGATTGATGGGCGCGTCGGGGAAGGTACAGCCGCAGTTAATGAGGCTTCATTGACTGGTGAGAGTCTAGCTGTGCGTAAGGAATTCAAGGATCGTGTTTTATCAGGCACTGTTATAGAAGAAGGGCGATTGAAAATCTATGCTACCCGAGTAGGTGAAGAAACTACCACTGCCCGTATTACTAAGTTCATTGAAGAATCCTTGAAAAAACAGTCCAAAACCCAGCGCATGGCGGAAGAAATGGCTGATCAGCGCGTTTATTATACCCTTGGTTTGGGCGGATTAGTTTATTTATTAACACGCGATTTTCATCGTTTAGCAGCAGTATTTTTGGTCGATCATGCTTGCCCTCTCAAATTGGGTACACCTGTTGCGATTAAATCTTCTATGTATCGAGCCGCAACGCATGGAATGTTATTTAGAGGTGGACAAGCACTTGAAAATATAGCTTATGCTGATACCATCGTGTTTGATAAAACCGGGACATTGACGACTGGTGAATTAAACGTAACAGATGTCATTTCTCTTACAGAAAATTGGTCAAAAGATCAAATTTTAGATTTAATCGCTTCTGTTGAAGAACATGCGACGCATCCTGTCGCAGATGCAATTGTTAGTTTCGCCAAAAATAAAGTCTTCCATCACATTGAGCATGAAGATGTTGATTATCTAGTCGCTCACGGTGTCACAACGCGAATAGCTGGACAAGATTTAGCAATTGGGAGTCGGCATTTCTTGGAAGCCCATCAAGAAGTTTCTTTTGCAGCTCACGAATCCTTAATTAATACACTAGAAGCGGAAGGCAAAACACTTTTATATGCGTCCTTAAATAAAATCCCCTTGGGTATAATCGGCTTACGTGATCATCTCCGCCCAGAAGCTGCGAATATTATCAAAAAACTCAAAGAATCAGGAATTAAAACTATCGCACTACTTACAGGCGATCAACGTGAGAAGGCATTAGCTTTAGCTGATGAGTTAGGTATCGACAGCTCAGCGGTTTATTATGAATGTCCTCCAGAAGAAAAAGGTAATATTGTCAAAAAGCTACAAAATACTGGTCAAAAAGTAGCTTTTGTCGGTGATGGAGTTAACGATGCCCCAGCATTGATTACAGCCGATGTTGGTATTGCAATGCCCAAAGGTGCTGATTTGGCACGAGCAACAGCAGATATTGTATTATTGGATGATCATTTAGAAAAAGTATTGGATGCTAAACTTTTAGGTAATAAAACCATGCAATTGATACATTCAAATTTCAATGTCTCAATGGTAGTCAATTCTGCGATAGCAGGCGGAGCTGCCTTTGGTTTACTCTCACCTGTCTTAACGGCATTACTGCATAATGGGACAACTATTGGGATTTTACTAAATTCATTAGCAGGTGTGAGTCTTCAAGAGAAGAATTTAGAAAAAGTGAAAGAAAAATTATTGACGATTCAACAAGCTTATAAAGTTTATTCTGAGTACAACTAATGGTGAAATAACGAATAAACTCAAGCCGATAAAAATTTCTCCTCTCGTCGAAATGACAATAATAAAGTTTAGTTTGTGAACGTGTCGAATATAAAGCTTTGGACTCCAAGTATAAAAAAGCTTAACTTAATGGCATTGACGCGCGCGCCAGCGTCACTAATATTTTTCCTTTACTCAGAAATGAGTAAAGGGTAATCAGATTGCCCTTTTTCTTTATTAAAAAAACTTGATTATTTAACTGATAATTATTATCATTCGTCACTGTATTTATAAAGTAAAACTCTCTTGATAAAAATGCAGATTAAGAGTAAAAAAAACAACAAGTTATAAAATAAACCTGCTGCTGAGTTAAAAATAACTTAACAAATTTATTTTAGAATTTTTTAACCTTAAATTAATAATTATGATAAAAATTCACTTTCTTATCTTCCTGCTGTTGACCTTAATTTCAATAGTTCAAGCAGATCAGTCATGGTTGGAAACAGAAACTGTTTTAACGTTTGAAAGTGTGTCCAATTTAAATGGTGGAATCAAGCAACAAACTCGTAATTTAGAAAACTTAGATATTACCTGTTTAGTGGATACAGATGAAGCATCTTGGTGGAGAAATGGGACTTTTTTTGTTTATTTTTTAGGGAACCATGGTAGTAATCCAACCGAATTTATTGGAGATATCCAAGGTAGTAGTAATATTGAAGCCTACGATACATTTAAACTCTATGAAGCATGGTATGAACATCAATGGGGAAACGTAAGCTTACTAGCTGGATTACATGATTATAATAGTGAATTTGATGTCTTAGATGGTGCAAGTTTATTTTTTGGTAGTTCCTTTGGGACACAAGCGGATATTTCTCAAGTTGGCCCATCAATATTTCCAACAACTGCTTTAGCTATACGTGCTGCATGGTCCAGTGATGAGGGTTACTTTGTGCGAGCCGCAGTTTATGATGGGATTCCTGGTGATCCTGAGAACCAAAATGGTACACATATAATCCTGAAAAAAGAGGATGGGCTGTTTAATGTCTTAGAAATAGGACGTAAAACTGATAGTTATAAAATCGCTGTTGGTGGATGGTATCATACAACCAATTACACTGATTTTTCAGAGACAGAGCGCAGTAATAATAGTGGGTTATATTTCATTAGTGAGAATAATATTGGCAATAATAGTTCACTTTTTATCCAATTAGGCATGGCACAGGAAGATAGGAATGAAATTGGTAGTTATATTGGAGTAGGATGGCATAAAAATGGATTAATTGTTGCTGATGACGAAGCTGGGTTTGCTATTGCCCATGCCAGAGCTTCTTCTGATAATCGAAAACTTAACCAGCTTGAAAACGCTGAAACAGCTTTTGAGTTGACCTATGCATATACCGTTAATAAACATATTGCTATTCAACCTTCGCTACAATATATTATGAATCCTTCTATGAATCCACTTATTAACAATGCAACTGTTTTGGCAGTTCGATTGACATTATGTTACTAAAGTTTTTAAGGCTATTGGATGCTAAACTTTTAGGTAACAAAACCATCCAATTGATTAATAAGTACTGAACTATGAATGATTTAACATATTGGAGTCCAAAGCTTTAGCTTTAGCTTCGCTTACTTCGTTTGGGCGAGCAGCCAAAGCTAAAGCTTTGGACTCCAACTATGAAAAACCTGCTTTTTTTATTTCCGGACAACTCTATTGATATATTCAAATTTCAATGTCTCAATGGTGGCTAATTCCGCGATAGCAGGCGGGATATGATATTATAAAAAAAACTTGACTATTTAAATGATAATCTTTATCATTCGCATGTAACTTGAGACCTCAAAAATAATTATTTTACACAAGAATGGAGATTAAACAATGAGTTATTATGTTCACAATATCCCAGGGCGACTACGTGTCCGTTCAGCACAACTAAAACATCATAGCTGTAAAGCAACTAATCTTTGCACAGTATTAAAAACTATGGATGGTGTTAAAACTACCGAATTAAACCAAAAATCTGGTAGTTTAATCGTATATTATGATCCAAACCAATTAACGGCTGATGATATTTTGTACCTGACACACAAAGCCGGTTGTTTAGACAAAATTATAAGCCACTCGGCTCAATCTCAATCAAGCAGCACCAAAGCTGGCGCAATAATTGGTAATGCTATATTTGGAACTGTGGTGAAAAAAAGTTTAGAAGCTTCTATGTTTTCACTATTAAAAGTGGCATTTAGATAAGTTAATAAAAATGTTATATCTTTTTCTCAAGCGGATTAATCCCGCATTAAATATTCCACCTCTACATCAAGCGTTACAAATAGCGATTTATGATGAATATCGTGCTAGAGCTTTTTACCAAAAGGTGATAGATTTTTTTGGCCCTGTGAAACCTTTTATCAACATTGTTGAAGCGGAAAAGCAACATATAGCTGCTTTGTTACCGCTTTTTTATCATTATGGTGTGTATATTCCAGTAGATGATTGGTATCCTAATCTTGAGCCTAGCCCCAATTTTGTTGAGAACTGTGAAATTGGGGTGGCTGCTGAAATTAGCAATGTGCAAATGTACCATTATCTATTGAATTTTGTTCCTCAACCAGATATTCGCCAAGTTTTTTCCAATCTACAAGCTGCCTCTTTAAATTCCCATCTTCCTGCATTTCGACGTTGTGTTTGTTGAATGCCTTTCCAGTTTTTTTCTTGCTTTAGCTATTGTCAACTATTATACTCATTATTATAACTACTCAACCATCCCAAAAAATGGTTGCAAAATGAGTCTAATTAAAGATTATCAGATCAAAGTTAAAAGCAAAGTGTCTGGTTGCTTTAGGACATTTGCAGTTAGCATTAAACACTAAAACCACAAAATCAAAACCTGTTTTTTTGACAAACAAGAAATTTTGTACTAAGATGTTTTGATCTTGAACTTATAGATTAGCCTCAAAATCTTTTAAGTGACAGACATTACCGAGAACCAAGGTAATAACAAAGGTGATAGATGGTTTATCACCTTAGGGAGCTTGCCCCTTAAACA
>JALWSU010000465.1 GCA_026993485.1 Thiotrichaceae bacterium
GTGTAGGGGCAATCCCTTGTGGTTGCCCTTGTGTAGGGGCAATCCCTTGTGGTTGCCCTTGTGTAGGGGCAATCCCTTGTGGTTGCCCTTGTGTAGGGGCAATCCCTTGTGGTTGCCCTTGTATAGGGGCAATCCCTTGTGGTTGCCCTGTGAGTGGGAACGATAGTGCGTAACATCAGATAATTAATTCAAAAACCCCTTAAAAATCGTAAGAAAAACAATTCTAATATCAAGCCATAAAGACCAATTTTCTATATAATAAAGATCATAAGCAATACGAGTTGCCATTTTATCCAGCGTATCAGTTTCACCACGAAAACCATTAATCTGTGCCCAACCAGTTATACCCGGTTTAACAATATGACGTAACATATATTTAGGAATCAGCTCACGATACTGTTCATTATGAAGAATCGCATGAGGACGCGGCCCAACCACCGACATTTGTCCTTGAAGTACATTAATAAACTGTGGCAATTCATCCAAAGAAGTATGCCGTAAAAATTTACCAAATTTAGTTATTCGAGGATCATTACCCGTAACTTGCTTAAATGACTCATCATCTTCACAAACCTTCAAAGTTCTAAATTTCCAAACCCATATCTTCTCGCCACCCAAACCATATCGGCGTTGTTTAAACAAAATTGGCCCAGGAGAACTCAATTTAACCCCCAAGGCAATAAAAAGCATTGGAATTGCAATAATAGTTAAAATTGATACGCTCAAAATAATATCTTCTAAACGCTTTAAAACACCACCCAGCCCATATAATGGAGAACCATAAATACTAATCACAGGTAAACCATTCAGATTTTGCCAGCGACTATGAAGCAATTCAAACGCAAATAAATCTGGTACCATGTACACAGTCACCGCAGTATTTGCTAAACCAGATAACAAAGTTTTGATCCGCTTTTCAGCCCTTAGAGGTAAAGCAATATAAACACAATCCATTTTCCCATTTTTAGCATCCTCTACTAACTTCTCAAAATTACCCAGCGAAGTTACTTCTTTATCATCATAAAAACCAATCAAAGAAAGCCCCAATCCCAAATCCCCGCGAATCGTGCGTTCCAATCGCTTTCCCAAATCACCAGCTCCAGCAATAACAACCTTGCGACTATTAAACCCAAACTGCCGTAAATTTTTCAACAAAACTCGAACCAAGCTACGCCAGAATCCAATACCTATTGGAGCCAAAATAAACCAAGTTAGCATAGTCTGACGAGAATAGTTTGCTGAAACCTTAGTTGCAAAGCCCATTAGCAATAATATGACAACCACCCAAAACCAAGTCCATATCATAGCATTCAATTCCAACAAAGAATTTGAGCCACGCCAAGAAGTATAAAGTCCATTGATTTCAGCAATAAAATAAAACATCAACACAGCTATTAAGGCTGCAATTTCCTCCCGACTTGACCATTCATTGCCAGATAACCAAACCGATAACCAAAGAGTGCCAACCAATAATAGCGCATCACTCAAACGCTGTATAATAGCAATGGTGGATTGATGTGAACGAATTAATCCTACTTGAGACACAGAATATTCTCCATTGTGTTAGAAAAATAATTATTATTATTGTTATTTTAGCATAGTTCCAAAGGGCAACCACAAGGGATTGCCCTTTGGAACTCCTAAAAACTAAAAACTACAACACACTTTATATATATTAAAAAATAGTGTTTAATAGATAGCTCATAGCCTATAATAGCCTAGATAAAGGATTACACAACAAATGGCATTGATAGTACAAAAATATGGTGGCACCTCAGTTGGCTCAACCGAGCGTATTGCCGCCGTTGCAGACAAAATCATAGCAACCCGTTCTCAAGGACATGATCTTGTAGTCGTAGTTTCTGCTATGAGCGGAGAAACTAATCGCTTAGTCGAACTAGCTAAAAGCTTTGGCGATCCACCTCATGCTCGTGAATTTGATGTTCTTTTAGCCACTGGTGAACAAGTCACTATTAGCCTACTCAGTATGGCACTTCAGGCGCGTGGTTGCCCCGCACGTTCTTATACAGGCGCACAGGTGCAAATTCTTACTGATAGTGTCCATAACAAAGCCCGTATTCTTGAAATTAATGATAAAAATATCCATGCCGATTTAAAACGAGGCACAGTGGTAGTGGTAGCAGGTTTTCAAGGTATTGATTGTGACGGTAATATTACCACATTAGGTCGAGGCGGTTCAGATACTTCCGCTGTTGCCTTAGCTGCCGCCTTAGAAGCTGATGAATGTCAGATTTATACTGATGTAGATGGCGTGTACACCACCGATCCTCGTGTCGTTCCAGAAGCCCGTCGCCTTGATCAAATCTGCTTTGAAGAAATGCTTGAAATGGCGAGTTTGGGATCAAAAGTTTTACAAATTCGCTCAGTAGAATTCGCTAGTAAGTTCAATGTACCAATACGTGTACTATCCTCTTTCAAGGAGGGAAAAGGTACACTGATTGCGCCAGAGGATAACAAGATGGAAAAAGCCTTGATTTCAGGTATTGCATTTAATCGTGATGAAAGTAAATTAACCCTATTAGGCGTGCCTGATCAACCTGGTATTGCTTATAATATCTTAGGAGATATCGCCGATGCCAATATTGAAGTGGATATGATTATCCAAAATATTGGCGCAGATGGCACAACAGATTTTACTTTCACAGTGCATCGTAATGATTATAAAAAAGCCCTAGATATTTTGCATAATAAAACCAAAGATTTAGGAATCCGTGAAATCAAAGGCGATAATCATATTGCGAAAATTTCCCTTGTGGGTGTTGGAATGCGCTCACATGCCGGTATTGCCAGCACTATGTTCAAAGCGTTAGCCGACGAAGGTATTAACATCCAAATGATTTCAACCTCAGAAATCAAAATTTCAGTCGTTATACATGAGAAATACTTGGAATTAGGGGTTAGAGCGTTACATACTGCTTTTAATTTGGATAAAGAAACGAAAGATTAGGATTAGAGAGTCTAGCTTTACGCTTAACAAAGGAGAAAATTGATGTTGATATTGACAAGGCGTCTTGGTGAATCACTAATGATTGGTGAAGATATAACAATAACGGTATTGGGCGTTAAAGGAAATCAAGTACGAATTGGGGTTAATGCGCCCCGAGAAGTGCCGGTTCACCGTGAGGAAATTTATAATCGGATTCAACAAGAAAAATTTGAAAGCAACGACTCAAACAAATGACAATTTATTCCCCCACCCTAGCAGGGTGGGGTAAATTTAAACAGCTTGTTTTGATTTTAACATTTTTTTTAGCCTATTTTTACGCCGAGTATGCCATAAACGCCCCACCTGTATGCGCCATAATAAACTAATAGTTAAATAACCAATCAATGCGCTAAGTGTACCTACTATCAAACAACCTAACAATAGTGGCTCCCAAACATGTTCCAATGTTTGAAGAAACCAATCTTGAGATGCACTAAATTCAATTGTTTGAAGAGGTTCATTAAGTACAGATGCACCTACCTTATAAGCAAAATAGAATGCTGGTGGTATGGTTATAGGATTTGTAAGCCAAACCAAGCTGACTGATATTGGTAAATTCACACGAAAAAGTATCGCTAGTGCGGCGGCAGAGAACATTTGTATTGGTAAAGGTAGAAATGCCAAGAATAAACCAACCGCTGTACCGCCAGCCAATGATCGTCGATTAAAATGCCATAAATTGGGATCATGAAGCAGAGTCCCAAAAAATTGCAAATTTGGATGAGATTTTATCTTCGATACGGCTGGTAATATTTGCTTAAAAAATTTTTTCATAATCGTAAAATAAAAAATTTAGTTACAATATAAAAATGCGTTTAGCCACTATTGCTTTTCTTTTAGGCATATTGTTTTGTCAAAGCCTCAATCGCTTGCCTGAAATCGAATGGACTCATCTTGTCTTTATTTTGTTCTTAATCATAATTATTTTATGGATATTACCACGCTATCGTCTCATTGTTGTTATGATTTTTTTTCTGATTTTAGGATTTATATGGACACTATGGCGTGTTGACATGATATTAGCACAAAAATTGCCCAAGTCGATTGAAAAGCAGGAGATTAAGATTAGCGGTATGATTATTAATTTACCCCAGTCAAATCACTATGGTTGGCGATTTGACTTTGCGCCAAAACCAATAGCAAATTGGCAAAATCCTGGCATTATACGTTTATCTTGGTATGGCAAACCTCCGCAAGCTTTACGCCCTGGACAACTTTGGCAATTAACAGTTCGCTTAAAATCTGCGCGTGGACTAATTAATCCCAGTGGATTTGATTATTCTAAGTATTTATTTATAAACAGAATTGTAGCAACAGGTTATGTACGTTCAAAAGGTGATTCGCGCCTTTTAAGCCAAGCTTCAGCATTTAATATAGATAATCTACGTTACCGTTTAGCTGAAAAAATCAAAACGGCATTAGATAATCAAGCCAGTACTGCGATGATAATTGCTCTGGCTATAGGTGATAAGCACGGAATTACGCCTGAACAAATCGACATTTTACAAAAAACTGGGACAATCCACCTAATGGCTATTTCTGGCTTACATATAGGTTTCATTGCCTGGTTAGCTTTTTGGATAGCACATCGTTTTTACAAAAATCAAGCAGCCATATTATGGTTTCCAGCTCCCCGCTTTGCCGCCTTATTTAGCCTCATAGCCGCTTTTAGTTACGCACTCCTAGCCGGATTATCTTTACCCACACAACGCGCCTTGATTATGGTTGCGGTTGTAGCCTTTAGCATAGTATTTGCGCGTCGAACTGCAATTTCAGTAATCCTAGCATTAGCCTTATTTTTAGTCTTATTATGGGATCCATTAGCAGTTTTATCAGCAGGACTTTGGTTATCATTTGGGGCAGTTGCCGTAATTTTCTATGCACTAAATTCTAGACGTGAATCACAGCACCAATCATCATTAAGCAAATGGGGGCTGGATACATTCAAAACCCAATGGGCAGTTAGCTTAGGACTTTTTCCAATTTTATTAGCAAACTTTGGCTATATTCCATTAAATTCACCACTAGCCAATTTCATCGCCATCCCTTGGGTAAGTTTCGTAGTTGTACCATTAACATTACTCGGAACCGCACTAATTTCAATCTTTCCCACTGTCGGCAGCATTTGCTTAAATATTGCCGCAAATACGCTAGATTCGCTTTGGGTTTCATTAAACTATCTTGCTAATTTTGAATGGAACCTATGGCAACAACACATACCGCCGACATGGACAATCGTAACAGCACTAATAGGCATTGCAATTTTACTCTTACCCCGCGGCTTTCCAGCACGCTGGCTAGGAATAATCTGGATACTACCCATTTTTCTGATTTTACCAAATCATCCCAAACCTGGAGAAGTTTGGTTCACTCTATTAGATGTTGGACAAGGATTAGCCGCTGTAGTACGCACCCAAAATTACGTTTTAGTATATGATACCGGGCCAAAATTTCGCAGCGGATTTAATACAGGCAAAGCCGTAGTCATACCATTTTTACAGGCTCAAGGCATACAAGAAATTGACAAACTGGTTATTAGTCATGGAGATAATGATCACAGTGGTGGAGCGGAGAGCATCTTAAAACAATTAACAGTCAACCAAGTACTAACCAGCGTACCAGAACGCTTTCAAAAAAATAACAGTCTACTCTGTCAAGCAGGACAATATTGGCGATGGGATAAGGTTGATTTTGAAATCCTACATCCATCCAACCGCTCCAAGTTCCTAAAGAAAAATAACCGCAGTTGCGTTTTAAAAATCACAACGCAAGGTGGCAGCATATTATTACCTGGAGATATTGAAAAAAACGTAGAATATCAACTAATTAGTAAATATCCACAAGCATTAAAATCTGCGATTCTAATCGTCCCCCATCATGGCAGCGGCACATCATCAACAGAAGCATTTATAGACACAGTACAACCAAAAATCGCCTTATTTTCCACAGGCTACAAACATCGCTTTGGACACCCAAAAAAATATATTGTCGAACGCTATCGCCGTCGAAAAATCAAACTCTGGAATACAGCAACAGATGGAGCGATTAGTTTTAGACTCTCACCTAAAACTGGTATTTCAGAACCTAGCTTAGCGCGTGAAACCATGCTATGGATTACAAGGTATTGACTTTTAATTAATATCCTGTAAAATGCACTTTCAAATTTATTATTAACGAATTCATGACGGAGGAGAATAAACAAATGTTTCAACAAAAACTAACTAAAATATAGCCTTCCAATTCCTATTCTTGCGGCTGGAAGGCATTCGGTTGTCTTTCAGAGCAGATTATAAACTTTGTATGTTTGTTGATTCATTCATGCCTGTGTCAAATTAAGCCCTAGCTGACAACCGTTAGCTAGGGTTTTTTTTTGGGTTTTTTTAAAGGAAATAATTATGCCAATCAAAATGGTTTTAAATAAAAGCAAAGTGCCAGTTAAGATTTACACTCAAGAAGTTGAATCCAGTGCGCTTGATCAATTAGTAAATATAGCCAATTTGCCTTTTGTCCATCATCATGTTGCAGCTATGCCCGATGTACATACTGGTATTGGCGCAACCGTTGGTTCAGTGATACCAACAAAAGGGGCAATTATTCCAGCCGCTGTTGGAGTCGATATTGGCTGTGGGATGATTGCAACACGTTTATCTATTAATGCCAATCAATTGCCTGATAATCTTAAAAAAGTTCGCCTAGCGATTGAGGAAGCGATACCAGTTGGATTTGCCAAACATAAATCAATACGTGCAAAAAATTCAACAATTAAAGCTCTGAATAAAGTACTGGAAGAGAGGATTATTACAAAACATCCTGCGATTAATAAAATGATGAAACAAACCTTTAGAACTTGGACGCAACAATTAGGTACTTTAGGAGGTGGTAATCATTTTATTGAACTATGTCTGGATGAAAATCAAGAAGTTTGGATAATGCTGCATTCAGGTAGCCGAGGCATTGGTAATGTAATTGGGCGTTATTTCATTAGCTTAGCTAAAAAAGATATGGAACAACATATTGCACAATTACCTGATCGTGATTTAGCTTATTTTTCAGAAGGAGCCGAACATTTTGAAGATTATGTAGAAGCAGTGCATTGGGCGCAAGATTATGCAATGTGGAATCGGCGCGAAATGCTACGATTATTAACCGAAGCATTACGCCAAGTCTTGCCACCGTTTGAAATCACTAAAGAGGCGATTAATTGTCATCATAATTATGTGGCAATAGAAGAACATTTTGGTGAACCAGTCTTTTTAACCCGTAAAGGAGCAATTAGTGCAACAGAGGGCGAACTAGGAATTATCCCAGGCAGCATGGGGGCAAAGTCTTATATTGTACGGGGTAAAGGTAATCCAGAATCGTTTTGTTCTTGCTCTCATGGTGCTGGACGCAAAATGAGTCGCAGCCAAGCAAAACGCCAATTTAATCTTGATGATTTAGAACAACAGACAAAAGGCGTAGAATGTCGCAAAGACAAACAGGTGATTGACGAGATTCCAGGAGCTTATAAATCAATTGATGAAGTAATGGAAAATCAAAGCGATTTGGTAGAAACCGTGCATACATTAAAACAAGTAGTTTGTGTAAAAGGTTAAACAAATCAAGGAATTAAATTATGAAAATCCGAAATCCGATAGCTCGCGCACCAATTTTAAAAAAAGGTGGCGCACATGTAAAAAAGAAATCCAGCCAACGCGCTCAAGTAAAAAAAGAGCTTAGAAAAATGCTGGATGATTGTTGGAAAAAATGAGTTTTTTCGTTTACTACAGTATTTCAGAAAAATAATTTAACTGATGTTACGCACTCAATTTCTAAAAAGATATTCGAGCTTGTAAGCGTAGCTAAACCTCCGAGGTTTTGAAAACCTCGGAGGTTTTTGGCCAAAATCTTTATCTGGAAAGCTATAGTTCCCAAACTTTGGAGCTTGGGAACGATAGTTACGAGAGTGTGTAACATCAGTTATTAAGCCACAATTTCCGCCTCAACACCTTCTATATTCAATTTTAAGCCTAATTTCAACGGTGCTGCGCGTTGTGGAGGAATTTCTGTCATAGTTCCATCTGGAAAAGTCGCTGTCCATGCACTTGGGGTTAAATTCCTAATTCCCCAAATGTTAGGGTTTTTTGGATTTTGTACCACTTTTCCTATCAGTTTTGCTGTATCGGCATTTGGTATTATATGCTTTTGAAATAGTTCGGTTTTATTGGTTAATAATACAATGTGTTGTCCACTAGTATATTTAAAAACCAATTTAGGCGGTATATTAATTGTTGTTTGGCAATGCCAACAGTCTAGTTTAGCTTGCCCTTGCCACCATAAATTTTCTGCCTGACAATTTGGACAGCTGATTCCGCCATCTTTTAGTTGCGAAAATAATCTTTGCCATTCTCCTTCAGTAACACGTTGAGAGGGATTATGCAATCCTTTAGTAAAAGCTCGGTTGAATAAATTTTGCAGTTCTGGTGGACAATAGTTCCAACGCTGACGAGCTGTATTGTATTCAGGATCGTTCGGTAACTGGTTAGATTTGTCAGTCGGATCAAAAATGAAAACAGGTGTTTCTCCATAAATTCTACGTTTAGCTGGAATATCCCAAACGGAGATTTGATATTCTAGTTCGCCATGCAAGGGATGATGCCAAACCCAAAGATTAAATAGGAGTACTGCTAAAGAATGTAAATCGGTTTGAGTAGATGGATCAGCTTCACCACGTACTACTTCAGGTGCCATATATTCCATAGTTCCCCAAACTTGGGAATGAGACTCATAATTAATGCCAACATTATCATTATCACAAATCAGTATATCACCAGTTTGGGGATCAAACAAAAGGTTTCCTGCTGAAATGTCGCGGTAGCAGTAACCACTCAAATGCAATGCGCGATAGCTATTGGCTATTTGATAAGAAATTTCACATAAAATAGGAAGACTTGGAGCAGGTTTTAAATGTGCTTGGACTTCGCCCAGTTCAGCAAAACGTTGAGTATCAATTAAGGGCATTAAATAACCAAATTGTTGCTCTGATTCGTCTTCATCCATATTTAACCACATTGAATCATAATCGCTCTCATTATCAAGGGTGACAATATCAATTGGCCAAATAAAACGCTGTTCAGCTATTCCTTGTGGTGCGCCTTTATTAACTAAGTGACGAATCGCTTCTTTTTGTTCCTCAGTAGCTTGTTCAACTTTGTACCATTTTAGGGCATAGTCTTTTTGTCCATCGGTGACGAGATAGACTTCTCCTTGTCCACCTTCTCCCAGTTTTTTTTGTACACTTAGCGTATAATTTAAAGTTTCCGCTTTTAATGTTTGTCCAATTTTTAGTGGCATTTGTTTGATTCCGTATAACATAACTTATGTTACGCACTCTAGTTCTCACGCTGGAGCATAAGGGCAACCACAAGGGATTGCCCCTACATCATTGTTTGTAGGGGCAATCCCTTGTGGTTGCCCTTTGAGGCGTTTCATCATTGTTTGTAGGGGCAATCCCTTGTGGTTGCCCTTTGAGGCGTTTCATCATTGTTTGTAGGGGCAATCCCTTGTGGTTGCCCTTTGAGGCGTTTCAGGATTGTTTGTAGGGGCAATCCCTTGTGGTTGCCCTTTGAGGCGTTTCATCATTGTTTGTAGGGGCAATCCCTGTCAATGCGTAAGTCCTAAGTTATTCTTTAACAAGACGAAAACCTAGCGTATTCCTGCGCTCACTTGGCAATGCGCTGGCTCGTGCGCTGGTTCGGATTTGCTTAGCAGTACTATTCCAAGAACCGCCACGAATAATAAGAGCTTGTTGTTGATTTGGCTTCGTCAGACATTTTTGTTCTTTGCCTCGATATTTATTATCAACTTCTGAGCAAGTCCATTCCGCAACATTACCTTGCATATTATATAAACCAAAACGATTGGGTTTGAATGAATTCACTGGCATAATTTGATTCTTAGGTAATGAACCGCAATCACGACAATTAGCCCGATTAGAACTGATTTTATTGCCCCATGAATATTGAGTATTCATACCAGCCCGTGCTGCATATTCCCATTCCGCTTCGGTTGGTAAACGATATTTATATCCAGTTTGGATACTCAAACAATTTGCATATGCTGTTGCATCATACCAAGAAATATTTATCACTGGATAATTCGCGCGTTTCCACCCAGCACTATCAGGAATTGGTTTGCCTACTGCTTTAGCAAAGCGCTCATATTCTTCAAATGTAACTTCATAGCCTCCTATTGAAAATGATGGGAGCTTTACCCAATGAACTGGTTGTTCATCAGAATTGCCCTGATTTTGAATATCTCCCATTAAAAATTTGCCTTCAGGAAGAGTAACCATTTTTGGTTGTAATAACCGAACATTTTCACAAATTCTTTGGAATTTTTGCTCTTGATTATATTCTGTCAAAACTCTTTTCCTTTCTGCTATTGCACGATTAATTTCGGTTTGTATTGCGACTAAGCGGGCTTTTTCTTGAAGAATTTGTTGTTGTATTTGATTTAATTCGGATTTCTCTTTTTCTATGATAGGAATTATCATAACAACTCCTATGACAACAATTGAAAAAATACCGATTGTTGTTAACTTTATTCCCCTTGTTGGCAGAGACGATTTTTGTTGCGATGACGATTGCGATTGTTTTGATGACGATTGCGATTGTTTTGATGACGATTGCGATTGTTTTGGTGACGATTGCGATTGTTTTGGTGACGATTGCGATTTTTTGGGAGGTGCTGGAGATTTTGGCGTAGT
>JALWSU010000466.1 GCA_026993485.1 Thiotrichaceae bacterium
GCCCCTACACAAGGGCAACCACAAGGGATTGCCCCTACACAAGGGCAACCACAAGGGATTGCCCCTACACAAGGGCAACCACAAGGGATTGCCCCTACAAACAGTAATGTAGGGGCAATCCCTTGTGGTTGCCCAGTGAGGCGTTTCATGATTAAACGCAATGAAATCAATTATTTAAAAACTTATGTATAAAGGAGTGCGCTGGAGCGTGGGAACGAGAATGCGTAACATCAGTTATTTAAGTTTATCACAGCTATTAAAAACGCTAATAATAATACCCAATAAACGTTCCAATGCGCCCTGATTGCGTTGAACAAATAAACGCCCTTTTTCCCCTGTTTCCTGTTGAAGCTTCGTATCAGTTAAATACTTTTTAACGGCTTGAACTAATTGCTCAGTATTACTTACTCGTTGAGCCGCTTCAGCCTCTAAGAGCCTCCGACAAATTTCTTCACATTCAAAAGTATAAGGCCCCATAATGACAGGTAAACCAACAGCAGCAGGTTCGAGTAAATTATGTCCACCAATAGGCACTAAACTCCCCCCTACAAATGCGACATCACCAGCAGCATAAAGCAAAGGTAAATCGCCCATAGTATCACCTAAATAAATTTCGGTTTTAGTATTTACATCGCCTTTACTACGTCTAGCAAGAATAAATCCTCGCTGTTGACATAAAGCTGCAACTCGATTAAATCGCTCTGGATGACGGGGTACTAAGAGTAAAAGTAAATTTCTAATCTCAAGTTTTAATTGAGAAAACGCATTTAATACCAGCTCCTCTTCACCGTCATGGGTACTGGCTGCAATCCATACTGGACGCTCTATCCCCCATTGCCTACGTAGAACTTTCGCTTTTTCGGAAAAATTAGCTGGCAAACGAGAATCAAACTTAATGCTACCAGTAACATGTACTTTCGTTTTGTCGATACCTAATTCAATGAAACGCGCCGCATCCACTTCAGTTTGAGCAGCAACCGCTGCCACGCTTCCCAACATTTGTTGAGTTAATCCAGCAATGCGTTTATATCCAGCGGTTGAAGGGGCAGACAATCTCGCATTAGCAAGTATTACGGGAATTTTTCTCTGCTGACAAGCAAATAATAAATTTGGCCACAGTTCAGTTTCCATCAAAATCAGCAAACATGGCTGGGTACGTCTTAAAAACCGCGACACCGATCCGGGTAAATCGTAGGGCAAATACACATGTAATACACTATCCCCAAAAATTTCCCGCACTCGTTGAGAACCAGTAGGTGTCATTGTCGTAACAAGTATGGAGGAAAAACGACTTTGTAAAGCTTTGATAAGTGGTACTGCGGCTTGTACTTCTCCCATTGAAACGGCATGTATCCATACACTTTGTTGAACTAGTAAGGGCGGAAAAAAACCAAAACGTTCTAACCAGCGTTGCCAATAAGCCCGCGCACGTAGCCCGCGCCACAGCAAACGTAGTAATACCAAAGGGAGGATTAAATAGAATAGAAAAGTGTAAATAAAACGCAAGTTAATTTCTTCCTAAAAAAAATCCGATGTTTTTTTTAAACATCGGATTTCTTTTAACACCATTTTTTAACCAAAATTTTTCGCAACAAAATCCCAATTTACCAAATTCCAGAAAGCCTCTAGATATTTTGGACGCGCATTCCGATAATCAATGTAATAAGCATGTTCCCAAACATCGCAAGTAAGCAAAGCTGTTTGCCCTGAAGTCATTGGTGTACCTGCATTGCTAGTACTAACCAAAGCCAAGCTACCATCAGCATTTTTCACTAACCAAGCCCAACCAGAGCCAAAGGTTGTCACAGCCGTCTTAGTAAATTCTTCCTTAAACTTGTCAAATGAGCCAAAACTACTATTAATAGCATCAGCTAAGCTACCAGAAGCTTGTCCACCGCCGTTGGGGCTTAAACAGTTCCAATAAAAAGAGTGATTCCAAACTTGAGCCGCATTATTAAAAATACCACCAGAGGATTTTTTGATAATATCTTCTAGTGATAAATCAGCAAATTCCGTACCCTTAATCAAATTATTCAGGTTAGTCACATAGGTTTGGTGATGTTTGCCATAATGAAACTCTAAGGTTTCCTTAGAAATGTGTGGCTCTAATGCGTTTAGCTCATAAGCTAAAGTTGGTAATTTATGTTCCATAGTCAATTCTTATATTAATAATAAAATTATAAGTATAGGCAAAAACCTTATGCTTGCCCTGTTTTTGTGGATTTATACACAACAAAATGTTGGTTTATCCTGTCATTTTTCAAGTGCAACTCACTTAAGTTTGTCACAGCATCAATCAGAATGCAGCATCAAATGCTCTTCTTGCAAAATATGATACCAAGCATTATTCCTAGCAAGTTCAATATCTTTAAACTCCGAGTTTTCTTGCTCCTCTTTAAGTTCTTCCTGCATGAAATACAATTCATCTTGCAATCGAGCATTTTCCTTTTGCAATTGAGCATTTTCCTCTCTTAATCGCGCTTTCTCAATCCGCAAGCGTGAAATATCAGTTCTTAAACGAGCATTTTCTTCTCTGAAACGAGATGCCAAATCACGCTCATTATAACGACGACTATCGCGTCTCGACGTTTTCAGTGTCATAATAATATACCTTTTTCAAATTGAATTAATTTTTTAGTTTTAAACCATAACAGTTTATTATATTAACCAAAAAAACTCTCCCACGCTGGGCAACCACAAGGGATTGCCCCTACAAAC
>JALWSU010000467.1 GCA_026993485.1 Thiotrichaceae bacterium
GATGGGCTTTGTTGATAGCACGTTTCAATAAAGCCTCTGGCATCTCGCAAATTTCACTATTCAATAATCCGCGCTGAGTATGTAAAAGTTTAACCGTTGCAACAGAAATAGCTCGCAAAGTGGCTACTTGAGCATCAGACATGGGGGCATCACAAGGGTTATGAACAGTAGCCACCTTGGGAACAATGGCTTTTTTAGCCACTTTAATGGTGTAAACAAATTGCATCACCGTACTGGGACATATTTGTCCAGATTTGCATGGTGGTGCAATACTGGTAAGCATTATTTCCGATTGTCCTGCATTCAAGGGCTGAAATAACCAACCTTCTTGCCCTGGCTTCTGCATCTGCTCTGGAGGGGTTAGACTTTTCAACATGGAAGCTTCATAACTTATTTGCCATTCCATGTTACTTACAGGCGGAAGAATATTGATGGTTTGATTGATCTGAGCTGGAATCTGCTGATTCGCCTGCGCTGGTGTTACAATGACACGCTCTAGGCTAGGTTTCTCCATTTTGTGAACAAGTATTTGTGGAGCAGATATCAATTTAGGGAAATGAGCAGCCTTAATGGCCTCTGCGGTTGCGGTGCTTAAATAACCGCTTAGCAGTAAGCTTGTTATTATGAAAAAACCGTTTAAGAATAAACGGCTGAATCTAATTGGTATTTTTAATATGTTCATTTTGATTAATTGTCCTAAAAGTGAATTTACATTCGACAATAGCGTCGAAAATAAATATACGCCAAATTTTAATAGCTGTCTACTCTTTTCCCCAAGGCGTTTGTAAATCATGTTTAATATCTAAATGATCAAGGATTCTTGCTACAATGAAATCTACAAGGTCACTAATATTGCGTGGATTTTGATAAAAGCCCGGATTTGCTGGTAAAATTAAGACGCCTAATTTGGCTAGGCGCAACATATTCTCTAAATGAATCACTGATAATGGTGTTTCTCTATGGACTAGAATTAATTGGCGTTGTTCCTTTAATGTAACATCGGCTGCCCTTTCAATTAGATTTCTACTTAAGCCGCTGGCAATCGCTGCTAGTGTGCCGCTGGTACAAGGACAGATAACCATTGATTTTGAGACAGAACTGCCACTGGCTATCGGTGCTGTCCATTCTTCGCGTCCAAAAACCTGTAATTGTCCAGGAGCTGCTTGATAACGTTCACTTAAAAAAGCGGCCATAGCTGTAGGGCGTGAGGGTAATTTGAAATCGGTTTCCATGCCTATCACTATTTGTGCTGGTGCTGAGACTAGAAGATAAACTTGTTGTTTTGCTAGAATCAATTGCTCTAATAGGCGTAATCCATATGCTGCTCCTGACGCTCCAGTGAAGGCTAAAGTAATGCTTGATTGATTCATTAGTTTTGATTTAAACTAAATGTAAAGACTTCTGAGGTTTTTAAAACCTCAGAGGTCTGATTTGATTCTCAGGCAGCCAATGCCGTCAATAAACGCTTATGAATATTCTCAAATCCCCCATTACTCATAATTAAAATCTGATCGCCACTGGCTGTATTGGCAACCAAGTGCTTAATTATATCTTCCACGTCATTAAATAATTTACTCTGATTCAATGAACTCGAGAGTTGAAATAATGACCAACTTATATCAGGGGGTTGATATAACAACACCATATCAGCGTCCTTTAAAGCTGAAAGCAGTGCCTCTTTATGAATGCCCATACGCATGGTATTAGAACGCGGTTCAAGTACTGCAATAATTCTTTGATTCGGTTTTTGTTGTCGTAAAGCCTTAATTGTGCCTGCAATGGCTGTAGGATGATGGGCAAAATCATCATATATATAAATACCTTTTACTACCCCTCGTAACTCTAAACGTCGCTTAACACTACGAAATTTGCCCAATGCTTCACAAGCATAATTGATGGACACTCCAGCATGATGGGCGCAGGCAATCGCTCCCAAAGCATTTTCAACATTATATTGTCCAATTAAATCCCATTTCACTTCTCCTACAACTTTATTGTTATAAGAAACCTCAAAATGACTATAATCATCGCACAAAGTTTTTGCTGTCCAATCTCTACCTATTGTTTCTCCTGGTGTCCAGCAGCCTTGTTTTAGTACTTCATTAATCGCAGCATCACCAAATTTATAAACAATTAAACCGTTACCCGGAACTGTGCGGATTAAATGATGGAACTGGCGTTGGATTGCCGCTAAATTAGGAAAAATATCAGCGTGATCAAATTCCAAATTGTTTATTAATAATGTGCGCGGGTGATAATGGACAAACTTAGAACGCTTGTCAAAAAATGCTGTATCATATTCATCAGCTTCGACGACAAAAAATAAACTTTCCCCTAAACGGGCTGAGACGCCAAAGTTTTCTGGCACTCCGCCGATTAAAAACCCAGGTGATAAGTTAGCATCTTCTAAAATCCAAGCTAACATACTCGAGGTGCTGGTTTTACCATGTGTTCCTGAAACTGCTAAAACCCAATGTTTTGCTAAAACATTTTCTGCTAACCATTGAGCACCCGAAATATATGGTAATCCCAAATTAAATACTGCCTCTACTTCTGGATTGCCACGCGATAAGGCATTGCCAATTACTACATAATCAGGCCGCTGTTTCAAATTATCAGCAGAATAACCCGAAAATAATTCAACCCCTAATTCCTCTAATTGTGTACTCATCGGCGGATAAGTTGCCGCATCCGATCCTGTCACTGTATGACCTAATTGTTTCGCAAGTGCTGCTATACCTGCCATAAAAGTGCCGCAAATTCCTAAAATGTGTATGTGCATAATTTTAATAATAATGTTATATTAAATGAAATACGACTTACGCATTGACAAACGAATTTTTTTATTTTCTCCTTGGAGTCCAAACGAAGTAAGCGTAGCTAAAGCTTTAGCTTTGGACCGTCCAAACGAAACGAAGTAAGCGTAGCTAAGTAAGCTTTAGCTAAAGCTAAAGCTTTGGACTCCAAGTAAGTTATAAATGTTAACAGTTTGTTTTTATAAAAAAACTAACAAACTTCTGCTGTTCAGTGCGTAAGTCCTAATGAAATTAAAAATGTAATAAAAAAACCTAAGAATACTGTGAAGAACTGATTACTGCAAATCCAATTCAAAAAAACAATTAACTGATTTTTTCTATCCTTATGAAAAATAAAACTTATCGTATCATGATAGTTGATCGCTCAGAAATGGTGCAATCTATTATCGCTCATATTTTAAAACAGGAAATTCCAAAAGTGTCCATTATCACCTGTGATAGTGCCGAACAAGCGATGACGCATTTGGAAGAGGAAAAATTTGATATCATTACCACCTCGGTACTATTACCTGGATTAGACGGATTCGCATTATGTCGTAAAATTCGTCAAAGTAAAAAACAGCACCTTACCCCAGTAATTGTTGTCTCTAGCGATGCTGATGCGTATATGTTGCGTGAAGCTTTTTCCGTCGGTGTTACTGATTATTTTGATAAATCATTGGGTTATAAGCGTTTAATTGAATTTATCAAAGATGTATTACAACGACATTCAGGGCAAGTTGGGCGGATACTATATGTAGAAGATAGTATCACTACTGCACATACCACCCGGACCCTTTTAGAAAAACATGGTATGGAGATTATGCATGTCAATACTGGAGAACAAGCACTGGCATTGTTGAAAACAAGTATCCACTCGAAAAAGAAACTCAACAAAAAATTTGACATTGTATTAACTGATTTTTTTCTTGAAGGAGAAATGACAGGAGGCGATTTATTATCTGCTATCCGCACCCAGCTACATTATTCCCTCCAAGAAATGCCGGTTTTAGTAATGACGATTGATGACAGTATCGAGCGTCAAGTGGAAATTTTCCAAGCTGGAGCAAATGATTTTATTACTAAACCAGTGCTTGAAGAAAAATTAATTGCTAGAGTCAAATTATCATTATTGATAAAACACCAATATATTCTACTCAAACGTTATTATCGAAATCTATATAAATTACAAATCTCTGATAGTTTGACAGGTACCTATAATAAACATTTTTTATTTGAGAAAGGAAAAAACTTTCTGAGCCAGTATCAAAATGTTTGTTTAATAATGCTTGATCTTGATCATTTAGAAAAAATTAATAAAACTTATGGAAAAATCAAAGGAGATCACATACTGCATTTGATTGGACAATTCCTAAAGAAATCATTTCCCAAAGGGGTTATTGTTGCACGTTTAAGTGGTAAAACATTTACTCTTTTAATACCTAAATGTGATATTGAAACAGGTAAAGAAATTGCTGAAAAATTACGAGTGCAAATCATGGAATACAAACCTGATGGTTTAAGCATCACTATAAGTATTGGTTTAGCCTTTTCAAAAGGAGTTGGTGAGACGACAATAAATAGCCTAATTGCTGATGCTGAATCGGCTTTACGAACTGCTCAAAAAGAAGGTTATAATCGTATTTGTTTGTGCTTAACTAAGAAAGATGTGACATTGTTATAAAAATAATCAGAAAATGGTAACCGAGATTGCTCCTACAATTATTTAGTTATCGAATGATAAGCATTAAATTTATTTCTCGTTCCCACGCTCCAGCGCACTCACTTATACACAAATAATTAAGTCTTTGATTTAATTGATGTATAAATTGTTATCTGGTTATTTCGACGTCGGCGGAGAAATTTTTACTGGCTTTAAGATTTCTCCGCCGACGTCGAAATGACAATTTAACTTATGTATAAGTGAGTGCGCTCCAGCGTGGGAACGAGAGTAATTAAACTTGGAGTCTAAAGTTTTAGCTTTAGCTACGCTTACTTCGTTTGGGCGACCATCCAAAGCTAAAGCTTTGGACTCCAACATCTTTTAAAATTAACAATTTGTCAAGCAAAAAAAACTTGATAATAGAATCAAAGGTTTTATTCGTTGTTTGACATTCGCTGTACTCTTTTCAGGGCTTAATACCATGGCAGTGAAGTTCCCACTTGGGAACTAGGATAACCAGCCTAATATTTCTTCGTCTCATTTGGCGGTCCTAATTGCTGAAATTCAGCATTGCGTAATCCTACTAAAACGCTTTCTCCTGATGGCGCAACCCGCAATTCTCCATAACGGGCATTTGTATAATATTTCGCTTGTCCTTCCTGAAAGAAAAATGATTCTGCTCCTATGCGTATCTGATACCCCCGTTTGCGGAACTGCAATAATAGTTCATTTTCCCCTAATGGGTTGTTTTCATCATAAACCCTTTTAAACTTTGCTACCTGATTATCATCTAATTCTATGACTAAATAACCTTGTTTAGCTTCGATACTCTTTAATTGAGGCCAAAGGGCAATTTGATAACGTAGTACCATATAATCGCCTTGGATTAAGGAGCGAGGATCACGAGGTGCCAATTTTAATAAAACCGTTGTTCCTTCAACAAGCAATTGTTCTTTTTGATAAATTTTGAAGTTAACAATTGCTAGTACTAGTACTGCGGCGATTAATACCACGAGGCGACGCATCATTGCTTTTCTCCTTTCAACATTGGTTTAAACACCAAACGCAGAATTAGCAGGCAAGCTCCCGCACTCATTAATGTAAGCGATTTCATCAATAAAGTGATATTCAAGTGGTAATAATAGGCTACAAAAAAAACAACTAGAAAAATAATCGCTATTCCCATTAATACCCGATTGCCGCGCTGAAAAGCTAATAATAATAAAATAATAGCAGCAATAATCCCTGGAGCTTGATAAAGCAATATGGCAAGTAATATAGTGCTAGCTAAAATGGCAAAAATGCTATATGGGTTTTTAATGAAATTTTTCTGCAATAAATAATATTCTAGTGCTAGTAATAACACTGTTAAACCTAAACTTGAAAACCACCAAGTAATCGGAGGAATCCACCTGGAATGGGGCAAAATAGATAAAAGCAGTAATAGTTCTAAAGCAATTACAAATCCATATCTTAGGGGGTTGTATAATTTTGCCGTTATTTCATTACTAAAATGCTGAGCTTCGGTTATCCAGTACCAAATCGTTGCTGCCGCCATTAACACTATCAAAATATGAATAGCTTCGTAGAGTTTAAATTCATAGCATAGTACTAATATTGCACTTGTTGCTAACAAAACTGATAAAAAACGAATAATGCTATCTCGATAAATCGCTATTAGTATTAATGCCATAATAACTGTAGTGATAGCAGCAGTGACAATATCTGTATCAATGGCAATGCCCACAATGAATAAAATTTGCCCGGTTAAATTAAAAGGCAAGATTAATTGATTCAGAAAAAAACTATTCGTTTTAGTCTGAAAGAACTGCAAATAAAGGGTAGCAATTATGAATAGAAAACCAACTGAAATAAACCAATTGTTTTCGAGATGAAATAGAAAAACTAAAAATAGAACTAAAAATAATACTGATAACCAAGCACTTAAAACAATTAAGCCATTGATAATCCAAGATGTTGATGGCTCGTCATCATTTTTCAAGACTTCAGCAATTTTAGCTTGAGTTGTTGCAGATAATTCTAGTTCATTAATAATAGTAGCGAATGTGATTGGTTTATCCATGACTCTGCTTCCTTAACCACTGGCTTGCTAAAGTTGCCTGCCCAATAACCAATAAAGCTAAAATTAACCAACTGATTGGTGTTTTTATTGGAAGTACTCGAAGAAACATAGCAGAAAACACTACAATTACACCAAATAAAGACATAGCTAATAATAATAAATCACGTCGTCTATAAAGGTAATACCA
This sequence comes from Thiotrichaceae bacterium, assembly GCA_026993485.1. GTDB lineage: Bacteria > Pseudomonadota > Gammaproteobacteria > Beggiatoales > Beggiatoaceae > JAUXCJ01. The sequence goes on from JALWSU010000467.1 coordinate 6,729, forward strand.
TAAAGCTAAAGCTGTTACTGAAATATAAAGTAGTGTTGTTATTGCAAATAACGGTTTTGCTTGCCAATCCTCAAACTTAATAATGGCAAATACAGTGGGTATAATGATAGCTGTCAACATCGCCGCAAATAAAATGCCACTCAACCACTTTCCTTGCAGCCAAATTACTCCTTTTCTGTAAGCATATTCCCAAGTAATAAGTGCTACAGTATTAAGAATAAATACGAGTAAAAACAATTGAGTGCGTTGTTCATCAGAATAGTAGAATTGAATCATTTGTTGCCAATACAAAATCAGGCTTAGATTGAGCAAGAACAATAATAATAACCACAAGGGCGCAAATTGACTAACTAATACCCAGGGCAGAATCAAAATTGCCCAAGTAAGAAATAAGCTAAAAGCGTCTGCTCCTGTTTGGTAAGTTTGACCATAAACAGCTAATAATATTCCTAATAATACCGCAGCAGCCAATAAAGCTGCTTGTCCAGATAAATGTCTTAGTTGCCATGAGGCAAATATTGCCATACTCAAGATTCCACACTCAAGTACAGCAAATTTCATTAAACGACTTAAATCAGCCCAATTATAGGCAAAGAAAAATAGAATTCCTGCAAGTAGTAAAGTAGTGCCAAGCAATAACAATAATTTGTCTATAAAATGCCGCCAAGCCCTAGCGTCGGGAACTGTTCCGATTCTCCGCAGGGCATATTCTAGGGCATTTGGCGAGAAAATCTTTGCTCGTGCTAGACTATAAAGATGCTTAGGAGTGATGGGGGTATCCAATGACATAAGATATTTTCCTTAATGCTAGGTTTTTTCTGCTAAAATCTTTAACAATGTTTGCTGGGCAGAAATAACTTCTTCACCTTCTTTAGGCATGACACGATTATAATTACCTTCATTGTCAAGTTCCCATGCTTGACTATTATCTTTTAAGTATAATTTTAAATTTTCAATAATCTTGGTTCTGATAGTTTTATCTTCAAGTGGAAAACATTCTTCTACCCGTTTCCGCAAATTACGAACCATCCAATCAGCACTGCCACAATAAACTTCCTCTTTTTCCCCAATCAAAAAGTAAAAACAACGAGTATGTTCAAGAAAACGCCCAACAATAGAACGCACTTTAATATTTTCTGAAATTCCAGGAATGCCAGGCTTTAAGCAACAAATACCACGCACAATCAAATCAATTTTCACTCCTGCCATTGAAGCTTTGAAGAGGGAGCGGATAATTTCGGTTTCGGTTAAGGCATTCATTTTGGCAATGATACGCGCGGGTTTACCTTCACGAGCTGCTGTAGCGGCCCGTTCAATTCGCTCCAGAAAACCAGTGTATAAGGTGAATGGTGATTGCAACATTTTTTTCAAACTTGCGCTTCGCCCCAGGGAGGTTAATTGCATAAACATCTTATGCACATCTTCACCAATATCCTTATTGCAGCTCAATAAACCATAGTCTGTGTAAACTCGCGCAGTACGATCATGATAATTACCTGTACCTAAATGTACATAACGTTGGAGTTTCTTTCCTTCTCGACGAACTACCATAATCATTTTGGCATGGGTTTTATAACCTACTACTCCATAAACAACATGAGCTCCAGCTTCTTGTAAACGAGTAGCTAAACGAATATTGGCTTCTTCATCAAAACGGGCTCGTAGTTCAATTACTACCGTAACTTCTTTATTCGAGCGAGCTGCTTCTACTAGCGCATCAACTAAAACCGAATCGGCACTGGTTCGATACAGGGTTTGCTTAATCGCTAAGACTTTTGGGTCGTTTGCAGCTTGACGTACAAAATCAATTACAGGGGTAAAAGATTGAAACGGATGATGCAAGAGTATGTCGCCTTCACGGATGCTGAGAAATAAATTATTCCGCTTAATATTCTTCGGAATACTAGGTGTAAAGCTAGGATATTTTAAATCGGGGCGATCAACTAGATCGGGCAATGCCAATAAACGATTGAGATTGACTGGTCCATTAACTTGATACAAATCTTGTCTTGTTAGATTAAAATGCTTTAATAAAAATTCAATCATTTTATCGGGGCAGTTATCAGGCACTTCTAAACGCACTGTATCACCATAGCGACGGCCAGGTAATTCACCCTCTAAAGCACGCAGTAAATCATCTATTGCTTCTTCATCAACAAACAATTCACTATTACGAGTGACTCGAAATTGATAACAGCCAGTCACTTTCATACCCGGAAATAAATCTTCAACATGTGCATGTAGAATAGAGGATAGAAAAATAAATTCGTAGGGATGATCAGATAATTCTGGCGGTAATGCAATAATGCGTGGTAATGCGCGTGGTGCTTGTACTACTGCTCTACCACTATCACGCCCAAAGGCATCTTTACCTTTCAAAGAAACTATAAAATTCAAGCTTTTATTCAAAATGGGTGGAAAAGGATGCGCGGGGTCTAGGCCGATAGGACTTAAAATCGGCGATAATTCATTTTCAAAATATTCTCGTACCCATTTACTTTGTGCCTTATTCCACTGATCACGTTTCAGAAAGCTAATTCCTTCGTCCTCTAAAAAAGCTAAATTTTCATTGAGCAAACAATATTGTTCATCAACAAATTCATGAGCTGCTATACTGATACGTTTAAGCACTTCTTGTGGAGAAAGATTATCAGGGCCAGCTTGTACGGCACCTGCAACTACTTGTTGTTTTAAACCAGCTACCCGTAGTTCAAAAAATTCATCTAAGTTGGTACTGGCAATACATAAAAAGCGCAAACGCTCTAATAATGGCATTTGGGGGTCTTTAGCTTGCGCTAAAACCCGACGATGAAAAGCGAGTAGACTCAATTCACGGTTGATATAATATTCTGGGTGATTGAGATCAATTTCTTCAGTTTCTTGTGGCTGTTGTTTAGCTAAATTATCTGGTTTTTTTTCTTTAGTTTCGGTATTTGATACCATGAGTTGCTACTCCTGTTTTTATAGGCAAAATGTAATTATACTTTATTCCTATAAAAAAATCCCATTATTATGATAAGGAATTAAAGGCGGGAACGTTGGAAACAAGGGGAATAGCCAAAAAAAAACCTCCGAGGTTTTCAAAACCTCGGAGGTTTAGGTTGAAACATTATTTATATGTTTCAATTAATTATCATTTGAGGCGCAAAAAACTCTACTATCACTTGCCCTTCTTTTATTGTGGGGCGGTAGTACATTTTGACAGATTGAGTTATAGGGTAAATTATTCGCGCAACGCTTTGAGCACGCAATTTAGCAGTGCGTGGAATTGGAATATTGCTTTCTGAAACCGCTGCGCCGTAAAATATTTCTACAGAATGTGATGAAGTGAGGTGTAATTTCCGAAACACTTTTTTGAGTTTCAGTAGTTCCCGTCTATCTAGGTTGAACTCTACAGGACGAAATTGTAAAACTAGCCGTTGAATTGGTTTAGCTCTTTGTGTAGAAAGAGCGGCGATTTGTGTTCTATTAGTTAATATTGGCCGTTGAGTAATTGCTGAAAAGGCTACTTGCGAAACTTGAGGAATGGTTTGAGCTTGTACATTTCTGATTAGGTTTTTTTCGGCTTGTGTTTGGCCTAATCCTAATTGATTAACACACCAAGTAAACAATGCTATATTGACAAGTAAAAGAGAAAATAAGACGACCGATCTAATAAGTGCTTTGAACATGATATCTTACCTTATTTTATATCGCAAAACTTTTTTGAGTAAGTTTTAGAAACAACAATACTTTAAGCCTGAAACTTGATAAATTCATTGAGGTGTGGATTATAACAAATTAATAATACTAATGATAGTCTTTATTATAATTTATATGATTTTAGATTAATTATATTTTATAATAGTTTGAAATTTATTACTTTTTTCATTAAATACCACAAAAAAAACCAGTTTTTTTGCTGAAAAAAAACTGGTTTGTTTGGATTTTGATAGTAGAGATGTCCCTTAGGCTTCCACCCCTCCC
>JALWSU010000468.1 GCA_026993485.1 Thiotrichaceae bacterium
GTTATTTACTGTAGGGGCAATCCCTTGTGGTTGCCCTTGTGTAGGGGCAATCCCTTGTGGTTGCCCTTGTGTAGGGGCAATCCCTTGTGGTTGCCCTGCGCTGGAGCATGGGAATGATAAATTTACTCTTGGAGTTCAAGCTTACCTTGAACGAGTTTACTCTCGTTCCCAACGAGAGTAAAATTTAAAAAACCTAAATTAAACAATTGGTTATATAATATATTCCACAAATAAGCAATTTTTTTCAACAAAGGCTTGCTTTTTTTGAAACAATTAATTATTATACTGGCTTAATCTAATCTACTAGCCAGTATAGCTCAGTTGGTAGAGCACCTGACTTGTAATCAGGTTGTCACGGGTTCGATTCCTGTTACTGGCTCCAATTTTTACTACCCACTCCATCTCACTCACACCCTTACAGGTTTTTATCTACATTCTCTCATAAATAGGCTGGAAATCTTTAGGTGTTATCAGCATTAAGCTATCATTAAAAATAGTCCTATTGTTATAGTCTTTGATTAAGCTAGCTTTAATAAAAACTGAAGCTGTTGCCGTTGGTAATTTATCTCCCCCAGGGTTGCCACTAGTTTCATCAGTTTTTTCACCACTAAAATTTTTGATAGTATAATCTGATACCCCATCGCCATCGGCATCAATTTCTAAATCATCAAGATAATCAGTAATTTCAATATTATCCCCACAAACAGTATTATCCGTTCTTGCACGAGTGTTTTGATCATACAATAATTTACCTGGGGCAAAAATGATTGCAATAGTTCCCGAACTTAAGTTATCACCATTGATATTTTTAACAATAAATAAGCCTTTAGTTGTTTTGGTCAAAATTTGTTTAGGATTATCTTTATAAGTGCCTGAAACTGCATACCATAAACATTCTCCGCTACCATCACGCAAGGGCGGTAAACCCAAAGTTCGCCACGGAAATCGCCCAATTACACTATAAGCTGTTGTAGAACAAGGAGCATTAGCACTGCCATCGCCATCTTTATCGGGACAAGGTAAATAGCCAACTTGTTCTCCGGGATGTGTTTCGGCATAAGTTAAGGCAAATCCTAATAAAGCTTCTTTGGCTTGTGCTAAGATGTTAGCGGTTTGTTTTTGGGTTGCAATTTGCAATTTATCGACATTGATTTGAGATAAAAAGAGGCTAGTTATAGCTAATACTAACAGCGTTACAAAAATAATTAAGGCTGCCCCTGATTGTGATTGGTGTTTATTTAATTGTTCCATTGAGAGTATTGAAAGTTTGCCCTGGTTTTAAGAAAATTCTTTGTTGGCTATTAGATAAAATAATCTCTACAGATAGTTCCTCTGTTAATTTGTCCAATTTTACCCGAAAACCTTGTTGCACTAAATCAGTGCTATTATTAATCCAAACAATAGCTTGTCTATTTTTTCCAAGAATAAAACCATTAAAGGTGATGTAATCTGGCGGTTTCGGCGGCTTGATTTTTCTAGTCACTGGAGGTGGGATAATTACTGGTTTGGTTTTTATAGTTGGTTTTTTAGGTTTCAAGCGTTCGGCATTAAGGGCGGCACGTTCTTGAACTGTAGTGAATAAACGTAACAATCCCTCCGCTGGGGTTAGTTGTGAAATTAGTAATAAGATTAAGAAGATAATAGTAGATGACTTGATTGTCATGGTTTTAATTTAAAAGTATTTCAAATAATATAGTTGTTGCCAAATAATTTGCACCCATTGTCTGAACCTTGATTTTCATGGATTTAAAGGATTTACAGGATTGGGTTAGAAGTGATTGATTAAACAATCCTTACAATCCTTATAATCCTTTGTAATCAAGGTTCAGACAATGGAAACCGTAAGATTGGTTTTATTTTGCAACACCTCTAAAAACCTCTGAGGTTTTAAAAACCTCGGAGGTGGCTATTGATTTGATCTACTCTAAGCCATAGCTAATAATAGCTCCCTCACAACCTTAGTCGCAAATACAGCACTATTTTCAGTTGGATCAAGAAAAGGTGCTAATTCAACTACATCCGCACCGACAAACTGCTTATTTTTTAAAATTTTTACCAATTGAATAAAAGAATGGAAATCCTCGCCACCCGCTTCAGGCGTACCAGTTCCCGGTAAATAAGCTGGATCAAAATAATCCAAATCAAGAGTCAAATAAATAGGCTGAGATGGATGAATAGCATTAATAACCTCAAGAAAACTGTTCCTAGAACTAAACAACGTCTTATTATTTCGCATCCATTCATATTCTTCTTTAGTACCAGAGCGGATACCATACTGAATTAAGCGATGCTTTGCTCCAAAATGTTCTAGTACTCGGCGTATAATCGCAGCATGTGAAAAATGATAACCTTCATAGCCATCACGAAGATCAGCATGAGCATCTAAATGGATTAAAATCAAATCAGGATATTGTTTTAAATAAGTTACTATTGGAGCATAAGAAATCGAATGTTCCCCTCCAAGAACTAAAAATTTAAGATTATTGTCTTTTAAATCAATAGGTTCTATAATTTCAAACCAATAATCAGTTGCGAACTGCCAGTTGTCTTCAACCTTATTAGTATCTCCTACTGGCAAATTACCTAAATCAACACAATTAATATTATCTCCCTCAAGATCAAGATTGAGATAAGGAGAAAAAGTTTCTATATGCGGCGATTTGTTACGCACCTCATTAGGTCCAGCCGCTGCTCCTTTTCTAAAACAG
>JALWSU010000469.1 GCA_026993485.1 Thiotrichaceae bacterium
CCGAAAAAATCTCGCAGAATTTCCCGATTTTGGGTTGCCTTCTCAATGTCATCAACATAATTAACAATGGGTTTGTCGTATTCATCTACGAGAATCACGACTTGTTGCTGGGTTGTGTCGTGAATTTTTTTAATTAATTCAGCAAATTTATCTTTGATAAACCTTTTTGAGAGTTTAATTGAGTATTCAAGTGCAATCTCATCAAGAAATGAAGATAGAGAGGCTCTGAAAACTTTTTCAGTATTGAATGAAATACTATTGAAATCAATAATTATAACAGGATGCTGTTGCCATTCAATCTTGTCATATATATATAATCCTTGAAATAGTGCTTGATTCCCAGAAAAAATTTCCGATAAGGTTGAAATGAGTAAAGATTTTCCGAATCGGCGCGGGCGGGATAGGAATAGATATTCGCCAGCTTGCATTAATTTGGCAATGTCACGAGTTTTGTCTACATATAAATAATCGTTTTTGATGATTTTAGAAAATGATTGAATGCCTATTGGTAGTTTTTTCATGTTTAGTTACTCTATTGAGTTTGTTATTGTCTGAACTGTGATTCTTTTGATTAAAGGATGAACTGTGATAATTGACATCAGAGTTAATCATTTAATCACATAAATCACAGTTCAGACATACTCCAAATCCATTGTACTATAAAAAAACCTGACAGGTTTTTAATTAAAACCTATCAAGTTTCCTTTACAAATATTTACCACTTCCACTATAAACCAAATAATCTCTGCCACCAGCGTTTCCGATTTCTCGGAGTTGGCGCATCATTATTAATAACTTCTGGAGGAATGCGTGTCAATAACCAACCGGGATGAACAACAGTTCCACATGAACCACAGGAGGAACCTAGATTATGTGGATCAAAAATTTTAATCATTGTAGGCGTTTCTTTATCATCCGTATAAACTATCCCGCAGTAGTTATGTTCATGCTCTTTATGTAGTAATTTGTCTATTTCTTCAATAAACTGCTTTAATTTTTCTACCTCAACAGGTGCTGTTGGTAGGGGGTCTCCCACAAAGTAAATATACCAGCCATTGGGTTGCGCTTTAACTTTTTCCCATAAATCGTCTAATTGGTTCCAACGCAATATGTTGATAAATTTACCTTTGTAATGCTGTTGAAAGTCCATAATTAGGTGTCACTAATTCAATAATCTGAACTGTTTTGAAAAAATCATCACAGTTCAGATTACTTTATTGATTATTTCAATTCATAAGTAGCAGCTAACTTCTTTGGAACTGCAACATTTTTCAAAACCACATATTGTGGTAATCCATTCTTATAAGGAGGATAATCTTCGCCCAAAATCAGCGGTTGCAAATATTCGCGGCAAGCTTGAGTAATCCCAAAGCCATCTTCACTGATATATTCTAGGGGCATCATTTTTTCAACATTCGCAACATCAGCTAAGTTAGCTGAACCAATTTCCCACTTATAAGGATTGTTAGAAATACGCACAATGGTTGGCATCACGGCGTTTTTACCCGCTATCGCTAATTCTACCGCTGCCTTGCCTAAAGCATAAGCCTGATCAACATCCGTCTTAGATGCAATATGACGAGCTGCGCGTTGCAAATAATCGGCAACCGCCCAGTGATATTTATAACCCAGCTTATCTTTAATCAATTGCGCTACTACAGGGGCAACGCCACCAAGTTGGGCATGTCCAAAAGCATCTGTGCCACCCGCTTCAGCTAAGAATTTACCATCTGAATTTTTAACTCCTTCTGATACAACTACAGAGCAATAGCCATAATTTTTTACAGCATGATCGACTTTTGCTAAGAATTTTTCCTCATCAAACACAATTTCTGGAAATAAAATCACATGCGGAGCATCGCCTTCATTTTCGGCAGCTATCCCCCCTGCTGCGGCAATCCATCCCGCATGCCGCCCCATGACTTCCATAACGAAAATCTTAGTTGAGGTTTTTGCCATAGAGGCAACATCAAAACTAGCTTCTCGAATAGATACTGCTACATATTTAGCAACTGAGCCAAACCCGGGGCAGTTATCAGTAATGGGTAAATCATTATCAACGGTTTTTGGCACACCAACGCAAGTTATCGGATAACCCATTTTTTCCCCAATTTGGGAAACTTTATGCGATGTATCTTGAGAATCGCCACCGCCGTTGTAGAAAAAATAACCAATATCATGGGCTTTAAAAACTTCAATCAAACGCTCATATTCAGCTCTGCTTTCCTCTAAACCTTTGAGTTTAAAGCGACAAGAGCCAAATGCACCTGATGGTGTATGGCGTAATGCTGCAATCGCCTCTGCGGATTCTTGACTGGTATCAATTAAATCCTCTGTCAGCGCACCGATAATGCCGTTACGTCCAGCATAAACTTTACCAATTTTATCAGGATGTTGACGAGCAGTTTCAATTAAACCACAGGCAGTAGCATTAATAACAGCGGTAACACCGCCTGATTGGGCATAAAAAGCATTTTTAGGCATAATGCCGATTCCTTATATTTATTATTAAAAAAAAAGAGCTTTTATTCTATCAAAATTATTAGGGTTTGTAATATACTTTCTATTTTTACTTAATTATCAATTTTTTTTTTGCTTGAAAAAATATGAAAAACGTTAACTCTAACGCGATTCACTACTTTAGTAGCTTTTTTAGATAAATCATTAATTTATTTAAATGAATCTTGAGTAAATTTTGTCAA
>JALWSU010000470.1 GCA_026993485.1 Thiotrichaceae bacterium
CCTATATCTGATAAAGAGGCAGATATAATTTTACAACGTATTCAAGACGGAATTGAAAAACCCCGTCCAAAAATTTCATTTGAAGTTGGCGAAGTGGTACGAGTAATTGATGGACCCTTTACAGACTTCAATGGAGTAGTTGAAGAAATTAATTACGAAAAAAACCGATTGCATGTTGCCGTACAAATATTAGGTCGTCCGACACCAGTCGAACTAGAATTTGGACAAGTCGAAAAAGAATAGTGTAATTTTTAAACGGCTAAAGTAAAAAACCTGCCAGGTTTTTAAAACCTGGCAGGTTTGGCTAAAGTAAAAAACCTGCCAGGTTTTTAAAACCTGGCAGGTTTTCTAGGTATATCTCCTATCTCCCACCCCCATTCATTAAGTTAAGGATTTAAATTCATGGCTAAAAAAATAAAAGCCTATATAAAATTACAAGTTCCAGCCGGAGAAGCCAAACCCAGTCCACCAGTTGGGCCAGCATTAGGACAACATGGACTAAACATAATGGAATTTTGTAAAGCCTTCAATGCTCAAACACAACAATTAGAATCAGGTATGCCAGTACCAGTTGTGATTACAGCATACTCAGATAAAAGCTTTACTTTTATTACAAAAACTCCACCAGCTTCAATTTTACTCAAGAAAGCTGCGGGAATAAAAAGTGGTAGCAAAACCCCACATACGCATAAAGTCGGAAAAATAACTCGCGCTCAAGTAGAAGAAATCGCCACTACTAAAATGCCAGATTTAACCGCAGCAGATTTAAATGCCGCTGTGCGTACCATTGCAGGTAGTGCGCGAAGCATGGGAATAGAAGTAGAGGGAGTAATTTAATGGCTAAATTAACCAAACGTCAAAAAGCAATTAAAGCCTTAATAAATAAAGGAAAAGTATATCCTATTACTGAAGCTATAGAACAATTGAAATCAGTTCCAAAAGTTAATTTTATAGAATCTGTAGATGCCAGCATTAATTTAGGAGTAGATCCTAGAAAATCCGACCAAATGGTGCGTTCCTCTAGTGTTTTACCGCATGGAACTGGAAAAACTATACGAGTTGCTGTATTTACTCAAGGAGCAAATGTTAGCCTAGCCAAAGAAGCAGGTGCAGATATTGTAGGATATGAAGACTTAGCCGAGCAAATAAAAACAGGTTTTCTTGATTTTGACGTAGTAATAGCATCTCCAGATACCATGCGCCTTGTAGGAACTCTTGGAAAGATTCTTGGACCGCGAGGATTAATGCCAAATCCAAAAGTTGGTACAGTCACACCAGACGTAGCTACAGCGGTAAAAAATGCCAAAGCTGGACAAGTGCGCTATCGCACCGATAAGGCTGGAATAGTCCATTGTCCCATTGGCAAAATTTCCTTTAGCACTGAAGCATTACGCGAAAATTTACAAGTACTAATCAATGATTTAAAAAAAGCCAAGCCTAGCAGCTCAAAAGGGATTTATCTCAAAAAAATTACGGTATCCACAACCATGGGACCAGGATTAACAATTGATCCAAGTAGTTTGTGATAAATAGGTGTTCATAGGAGTGCCAGGCAGCTACTAAGCCTCAATGCCATTAAGTTAAGCCATGAAAAGAGTACAGCGAATGTCAGACAACAAATAAAACCTTTTACAAATCATAAATCATCAGCTAACTGATTTGGTTTTTATTCGTTGTTTTTCATTCGTTGTACTGTAGTACTTCAGCCATTAACTTAATGGCATTGCTACTAACTAAGCCTGCACTCCTATATCAAAGACCGTAGGTGTCTATAAATCCTACGCAGATGGCAAAACCTTCAAAGGTTTTGAGCTTATTATTCATCTACTCACAAAAAGGAGACTATTAATGCCGCTAAAGCTTGAAGACAAACAAGCGATTGTAGCCAGCGTTAACGAAGTTGCCAAAAAAGCAACCTCAGCTATTGTTGCAGAATATCGCGGAATGTCTGTAAGCGACATGACAGAACTACGCAAACAAGCTCGTGAAGCAGGAGTTTATCTGCGTGTCATTAGAAATACCTTAGCACGGCGTGCCGTTACAAACACTGACTTTGAATGTTTAAAAGAAATACTGGTAGGACCAGTTTTCCTAGCTTTTTCAAACGAAGAACCAAGTGCAGCCGCAAAAGTTCTCAAAGAATTTAGCAAAACACAAGACAAACTAATCGTAAAAGGCATAGGCTTAGGCAAACAACTGCTAGAAGCCTCAGCATTAAGCAAAGTAGCCAAACTACCCACTTATTTAGAATCAATAAGCCTACTTATGTCAGTAATGCAAGCCCCGATTACCCAAATGGTTCGCACCATCGCCGAACCTCAAGCTCAACTAGCACGCACTATAGCAGCTATAGCAGACAAAAAATAACTTAAATCCAACTAACAACAATAGAGAGAAACGAACATGGCAATCGCCAAAGAAGACATTTTAGAAGCTATTTCCAACATGACAGTAATGGAAGTCGTTGAATTAGTCAAAGCAATGGAAGACAAATTTGGAGTATCAGCCGCCGCAGTCGCCGCAGTCGCCGCACCAAGTGCCGGTGGAGAAGAAAGCAGTTCTGCAAAAGAAGAACAAACCGAATTTGCAGTTCACTTAAACAGTTTTGGTGACAAAAAAGTGCAAGTAATTAAAGCAATTCGCGCCATAACTGGATTAGGCTTAAAAGAAGCTAAAACCTTAGTCGATTATGCTCCTTCACT
>JALWSU010000471.1 GCA_026993485.1 Thiotrichaceae bacterium
CCAATAATCTTTGGTTTTTTGACAGATTCGGGTTCAAGCATATCTGATATAATAGGTAAATCTAACGCCATCCAAAAAGTACTGCCTTCACCCAAGACACTTTTAACTTGCAATTCTCCACCCATTAATTCAACAAATTGTTTCGTAATGGATAAACCTAAACCAGTGCCTTGTGTCTGATAGTTTTGTTCACCAGCTTGTTGGAATGGTAAAAAAATTGTTTCTAATTTTTCTGGAGCAATTCCAATGCCTGTATCTGACACTTTAAAATGGAGTTTGTTATTATAGTAATCCACTTTGAAACTAACGGTGCCAGATTCAGTAAATTTGAGCGCATTACCAAGTAAATTAATTAAAATTTGTCGTAAGCGTATTTCATCCCCATAAACACCAACTGGCAGACGCTTTGAAAATTCGTAATTAAAAGCGATTTGCTTTTGGGTAGCCCGCATCTTAAATAATTCCACGATACCATTGAGAAAATTTCCCAAATAAAATTCGGTAGGGGAAAGCTCCAATTTGCCTGCCTCAATTTTGGACAAATCTAAAATATCATTAATTAGAGTCAACAAATACTCTCCACTATTTTTAATAATAGCTATTCCTGTTTTTTGTTCAGCATTTAAATTTTGATTTTTCTCAAGGATTTGCGCGTAACCTAAAATACCATTCAGTGGCGTGCGAAGTTCGTGACTCATATTAGCCAAAAAAGCACTTTTCGCCTTATTCGCTGTCATTGCTTGATCGCGTGCTTTAGCCAGTTCAGTCTCTCGTTTCTCAATCTGCTCTAACATTTCATTGAAGCCGTCAATAAGCTGGCCTAATTCATCATTGCTGAGTTTTTCGCCACGGAGCGAATAATTTTGGTTTGTAGAAACCGATTTCATTGTATCTAAGAGATTATAAATAGGGGCTGTAATGATGCGTTCAAATCGAGAAGCGAGAAAAACTGCCAGTATTAAGGAAAATAGCATCACAATTCCCATAATCTTGGCGATCAATAAAAGGCGTTGATTAAAGGCATCTAAATTCGATTGAATATAAACAGTGCCAATCACTTTGCCCTTAAAAATAATTGGCTTAAAAACCTCAACATGTTCTTGGGAAAAAAAATAGTTATCTTTTTGATTTTCATATTGATTTGGTTCTGTTTTTTGTATATGCTGAAAATAATATTCGTTAAGTGTTGAGTATTTTGGCTTTTCTAGCTTGTTTTTGAAGTAACAGGCAAATAACTTACCATCTTTAGAAAAAATATGTGTTACAGTAATATGCGGATTTGCTTTTAATGCCGCTAGATTTTCCTCGGTTGTAATATTATCTTGAAAGATAAGTCCTGCCGTACTATTAATCCCAATTATATCGGCTAAAATAAATAAGTCTGCAACCATATTACGACGGAAGTTTAATAAATCGTTAGTTACAAATGCAGCTGATGCTAACAATAGCACAATACTACTCGTTACTATAATGCTAGTTTGAAGCTTGTTTTTAAGCGAACTATTGTGAAAAAAATGCATAATATACTTAATATTAATATATGTTAATAGCTTAGCTGATTTAAAAATCCATATAGTTTATCGGTTGTTAAGTCGGGTTTTAAATTGGCGAATGTATTGATATGTATGATGGTATTTTATTTACTACTGTCAGCCTATAACAAAAATATGTTGTTTAAATATAAATTACATAATAATTTACTCAGCCTGCAACTGGTTATTATCCTTTGTTTAATGTCTAGTAACCAAATAAGCTATGCCGCCCCACAGGTAGCTTGTGAATATCAGGTAAAAGCTGTTTTTTTATACAACTTTGCCAATTTCATTCGATGGCCTAGTTCAGCGTTTACTAATCGTTACGCCCCTTTTCGTATCTGTATTTTAGGTAATGATCCTTTTCGGGAAGAATTGGATATTACAGTGGAAAACGAAACAATAGGTGTACATACCGTCGAGGTAAAGCGTTTGAACAGTATGATAAACATTAAAAATTGTCAAATCTTATTTATTAGCCAATCCAAACAAGCTTATGTAACTAGTATTTTAAATTATATCCAGCAATATCCCATTCTCACCGTAAGTGACATTGATGATTTTGCTATTAAAGGAGGAATGATTCAATTTTATAAACAAGGTAAGCGAATACGCTTTTATATTAATCCAAGCTCATTAAAAAAGGTGGGTTTACATGCGAGTGCTAATTTATTGCGCCTTGCTCGAATTGTACATACCCAGCATTAAGATAATTTTTAAAAAAATTTATATCATTATGTTAATTATAAACCAAATATTATTAATGTTATTGATTTTTTTTATAATACCAAGCTATGCGGCTGTTAATCAACCGAGTAATCAAAATCGGCGTAAAGTCATTAGTGAGTTAAAAAAATTAAGTTTAGAAGAACTCAGTAATGTCGAAATTTTTAATCCCGAAGCCCAGTTAGCTAGCAGAAAGGTACAAAAATTAAGCCATACTGCTGCGGCTTTATTTGTGATTACTCAAGAAGATATACGCCGAGCCGGGATTACCAGCATACCTGAAGCTTTACGCATGGTTCCAGGGGTACAAGTAGCACGAATTAATGCTAATAAATGGGCTATCAGTGCGCGAGGATTAAATGGATTATTTGCGAGTAAATTATTGGTAATGATAGATGGGCGTAGTGTTTATACACCTTTACGTTCAGAAGTCTTTTGGGATGTACAAGATTTATTGATAGAAGATATTGATCGTATTGAAGTAATTCGGGGTCCAGGTGCTTCCTTATGGGGTGCGAATGCGGTTAATGGCATTATCAATATTATTACTAAAAAGGCCAAAGATACCCAAAATAATTTCCTAATAACTTCTGCTGGTAATGGCGAGGAACGCGCTATCGTTGGAGTTCGACACGGAGGTAAATTAGGTGATAAAGGTCATTATCGAGTCTATGGAAAATTTTCTGAGCATGACAATTTTGTAGATCAGCATGGCAAAGATCAACCAGATTCTTGGAAAATGAAACGGGGAGGTTTTCGCGCTGATTGGAGCGCTAATGAGAAAGATAATTTAAGCTTACAAGGTGATGTTTATAATGGATTTGTTCACCAAGCTATTATCCCATTAGGTGCTAAAATGCCGATCACGGATCACACTAACCTAAATGGTTTTAATCTCTTAGGTAGTTGGCAGCGGAACTTAGTTAATGGAGACATGAGATTGCAAGCTTATTATGATTATACTGAACGCCAAGAATTAGCTTTTGGTGAAAAACGTAGCACCTTCGATCTGGATTTCCAACACCGCTGGCAACGCAATAATAATCAAGAATTTCTTTGGGGATTAGGCTATCGCTATATGCGAGATAATATGAAGAATTCGCCAACATGGAATTATAACCCTAGAAAACGCCAAAATAATTTATTCAGTGCCTTTGTGCAAGGTGAATTCATGCTGCCAGAACAGCTTCGATTAACACTTGGCTCAAAGTTTGAACATAATGACTATACTGGCTTTGAATATCAACCCAGTATCCGCCTATTGTGGATACCTAATGATAGGCATAGTATTTGGGCAGCAATCTCACGAGCAGTGCGTACTCCTTCACGAACAGATGTCGATGTTACATTTCAAATCCCGATACCAAATACAAATAAAACTATAGTCGGTATAGCGAATAAAAATTTTCAGTCAGAAAATTTAATCGCTTATGAATTAGGTTATCGTTTTAGACCTAGTAACAATTTTTTACTAGATACTACGATTTTTTATAATTCTTATCGTAACTTGCGTTTTGTAGCAGCCAACTTTACACCTACAACAATTTTCCTCACAAATACTAATGATATGCGAGGAAACATTTATGGGTTAGAAATAGCAGCTTCTTGGCAAATTTTTGATAATTGGAAATTAATTGGTACTTATAGTTATTTAGATGTAGATTTGCGGCCCTCTAATAACATCTGGTTTTTTGGAGAACAAGCAGGTAATGATCCCCATAACCAAGCTAGTTTACGTTCTTTATTAACTTTGCCACACAATATAGAGTTAGATGCTGCCTTATACTATGTAGACAATGTGCCTAACCAAAATGCCGCCAGTTACACTCGTTTCGATATTCGTGTCGGTTGGAGAGTTGAAAAAGATTTAAATTTAAATTTGGGAATACGTAATCTTTTTGATATACAACATCGAGAATTTGGCAATAGTATTGGTAGCAATGTGATAATTGCTGATGAGGTGCGACGCTCATCGTATTTTCAACTTCAATATGGTTTTAAATAAGTACTTGGGAATGAGGAAAACCTGACAGGTTTTAAAAACCTGTCAGGTTTGGCTTAACTTAAGCAAGAGCTTGGAAACGAGTAAGAATTAATCGTCGATTTTAAAAAAATAACCATCTTTAACAATCGAAGATTGTTTCTTCTCATCATAGGTAATATGATATTCTCGTCCAATCGCAGGTTTGAGAATCTGATAATATTTTTGATTAATTTCTTCATCAGTTGACAATAAAATGACTTGATGGCTGGCTTGATGAAAATAATTATCAACTAAATTTTGACGATGTTTGCCATCAAGCCGACTTAGTGGCGTATCAATAATCGCTGGTAAAGGCCGTCCCGAAGCTCGGCTTAAACCCCATAAGACGGAAACCGCTAATAATTGTCTTTCTCCTGCTGAAAGACTTTCAGGAAGTAAACGCTCATGGCTGGAAGTATAAAATGTCAAGGTGTAATTATTTGGATCAATTTCGATTTTATTAATGAAATGCTCTTTTCGTATCATCTGATGAAAACTATCCAAAATCAGAGATTCAAGTCTCCGAATATGTTTTTTTGTCATAGCCAGCCTAAATTTTTCTAAAGTGCGGCGCACTTTTTTTGAATGCGTTAAAACACGTTCAGTGACTTCCTGCAAAAATGATTCTCGTGCTGCGATTTCATAAAGTTGACTTAGAGTTTTTTGTTTTTTAGCTTTTTCATGTTCTACACGCAAAAGTTCTTGTTCTAAAACATTAAGCTCTAGTTTGATTTTCTTAATATTTTCTTGTTGTTCCTTCAGCTTTTCTGTGATCCCCTCTAAACTTTCAGGATCAGGAATACTGGCGATTTGCTGTTCATAAGCATTAATATTCTCTTGGGCTTTTTCAACTTTATGAGTGAGTTTTTCTACATTAGCTTGTATTTCCTGAAAATGACTCTTCTGTAGGGGAGCAAAAGCCATTGTATCAATATTCAAATAACACTCGGTTTCAATATATTTTTGTCGTTTTGCCTTATCTGTAGCGATAAAATTCTCAATAGCTGATAATGCCGATTTTTTAACCTTATGTTTTTTTAATAATTCCAGCAAGATGGCATCACGCTTTTCGATTTCATCTTGAAGTTCACGATAATGTTGAGCTTCTTTTTCTAATATTGCTTGCTTTTCAGTTTCACGGAGAAAATCTTGGAGTAAAAGTAATGGTGCATCACCTGCTGCTAGTTCGCGCAATTGTTCTTCAATTTCAAAATGTTTTTGCTGTGCTTCTTCTAATTTACTTTCAATCAGAAATCGTTGTTCAAACAGTTCCCCGCCTTCTCGACGATATTCTGCCTCAAGCTGCTGTAGTTCCTTTTCAGAAGCTTTTAAATGTTTTTTAGCAGCTTTTTTCTGTTCTACCAATTCTAGGAATTTCTCATCAAGTGCCTGAATTTGATTCTCTATAGAGGTGATCTTTTCCTGACTGTCCCTTGATTGTAGTTGCGTTTTGCGTTTATTACGTTCTACGGTTAATAAATCTGTGGATAAACGATCAACTAAATCCAAACCTAGCAGGGCATGAATACCAATTCTGAGTAAATCGGCGGTTTTTTCTCTATCTGCTAGAGCTTCAATTTTTTCACCGTCGAAAAAGAACAAATTGCTGATGCGCGATGGTATAAATTCTTCTACATATTCATACCAATTATCTGTTAAAGCCAGATCAAAAATACCATTGCGTTCAACTTCTAAGGTTTCTTTGATCGCCTTCCCAGTTGAATACCAAGAACGCTGAATGTGAATAGATTCTTCTTTGCCATCCCTAAAGTGTTTAAATTGCAATTCAAGGGATGCCCCTTTGCGGGGATCAGCATGGTAATTAATCATTCTACCTAAATAATCAAAATAATTACTATTACCTCGATTTGAGTATTTTGCAAATTTGCCATAAAGCGTTAGTTGCAAGGCATCTAAAAGGGTGGTTTTACCACTACCATTGAGACCACCTAATAAAATAATCGCTTTTTTGGGAGATGGAGGGGTTAATTCAATTTGATGATGGCCTTTATAAATGCCAAAATTATCTAATACAATTTTTTCAAAAATCATTGATTGGTACTTTAAA
This sequence comes from Thiotrichaceae bacterium, assembly GCA_026993485.1. GTDB lineage: Bacteria > Pseudomonadota > Gammaproteobacteria > Beggiatoales > Beggiatoaceae > JAUXCJ01. The sequence continues at coordinate 6,350 of JALWSU010000471.1, forward strand.
TAAATAAAATTAAGGAATTTTTATAGTTTCACCCAAAAATTTCGGCGAAGTTTTTAAGATATATAAATCTAAAACTGCTTTGAAACGGGCAAAATATTCTCGAATCTGCGTCTTTATATAAGGTACTTTTTTCGCATTAAAGCCTATTATTTTCATCCCATAATAATCACCAATAAAAATAGCACGCTTATTTTGAAAGGCTTGTGAAACCACAATAATATCATTTTGTGAAAAAATCTTTAGACAACGAACTATAGAATCTAAAGTTCTAAATCCAGCATAATCTAAAGTAATTGCAGTTTTCGGTATGCCTCGCTCGATTAAGGACTTTTGCATAGCTATTGGTTCATTATAATATTTGGTACGATTATCACCACTAGCAATAATATGTTGAATTTTTTTAGCTTTATAAAGTTTTACAACGGCATCAATACGGTATTTAAAATATTGATTAAGAGTACCACGCTGATATTTAGAATATTTCGCTGTACCCAAGAGTAGAGCTACTTTTTTGGCTGGAATTTTATTTATATCAGAATATACGCGATCTTTAGTTTCGATTTCTATCCAGAAATAACAAGCGATTATAGTCAAAGCTAAGAGTAGAGATAGTATAAAGAGCGTTTTTAGGGATTTTTTTAATAATTTGAGGAATAATTTCATAAATTATAACCTTAATACTCGATCGACTATCAAGTTTTTTTTGCTTGAAAAGCTCTAATAAAAATAACCTTTTATAAATCAATTAGTTATACAGAAAATCTGGTTTTACCACCTCTGCCTTGGGCTTTAGCCCAAGGCGGAGGTGGTATTAATTGATAAAGGTGGTTTTTTAATACAAACATATAGTTATGATCAAAAAAAACTTGATCATCGAGTTAATAGCATCAAAAAAACCCCGAAAACGGGGTTTTTGTTTATAAGCTTATAGGGCAACCGATTGCCCCTACATCATTATTTGTAGGAGCAATCTGGTTGCCCTGTGAGGCTTCTTGGAAATGAGAATAAAATTCACAGTTCAGTACTTAACTAATAAACTGCCTAATTTCATCAACAATCTTCTGCTTTCGTGCCTTGCCTAAACTATTGTTCGAGGTAAGCAAGATAGTCTCATTGGGGCGGATTTCCATAACAACTTGATAAAGCATGGTTTTAGAATTGAAATAAGAAGAAGTTTTAACTTTTACATCAGTAATATCTTCCAGTGAATGCTCAATCACTTCAGCACCTAACAAGCTTTGCCGTTCAATCTGAAAACTACCAACTTCTTTGTCAAAGGTTACAGTTACAATTTGACTTCTTAATTCCGCCCATAATCCGATAATAATAAAAATTCCCCCAATTAGGAAAATCAACCAGCGATTATCTTGTTCTATGACAAGTCTAGTTTCATCAACATGTTTAAGAAAATGATTAATTTTTGCTGCCATCGCATCCTGCTCAATACGCTTAGTTGTGCCATAAGGGGTTAAAGCAATTTTCTCGGTTGGTGTTATTAAGATAACCCGATATTCTGGGCTTTGAAGACTATCCATCCAGCGACTGTGACTTTTAACTACCTGAACATCTTTTAAATCGTTCAGAGAAAAAACGATTTTGTTATAAATGAAGAAATATGAATGCTTTAATTCACAATGTCCTTGATTTGGCAACCCTCGTTCACAAATTAACGTTGAAGTTTTACTTAATAGAATGATTATCACAAGCCCAACTATTGTTAAGAAGCTGCCCAGTAACCAAAGGATAAATGGGCGGTGTTTTAATATAAGTTGAGTTGGGGTGTGGTGTATAATCTTCATCATATCCTATATGGCCTTAATTTTAATCAATATTATTTTCATGTACGAGGGCTGCTATAGCGTTACCCGATTTAGTTCAGTACAAACCTGCCAGGTTTTAAAAACCTGGCAGGTTTAATCGCTGTATTTTATACAAACGGGTAGTGCTATATTAGTGATTCCCTACTACTTAGACATTGCTTTATATTCTTTTTCAATTAAATGATTGAGAACTTCCATTAGATTTTTATAACCGCCAGTAATTTGAGCACCTAAACGATATTTGCCATTGACAATCACGGCAGGTACTCCCCTAATACCGTATTTACTTGTCATTTCCTTAGCACGACGGACTTTCAGATCAGTGAAAAAGGAGTTGTAAACCATGTCAAAATCTGCCTTACTCACACCAGCATATTTTGCAAATAGTTCTTGGAGGGCTTTTTGGTTGTTAATTCTCCGTCTTTCCTTGTGGATTGCATTAAATATCGGCTCATGAACTTTATCCAAAACACCTAAAGCCTCAGCTGTATAAAAAGCTTTGGCAAAAACGGTCTGATTTGGGCTTAAATTATATACAGCGGGCATTAACACAAATTCAACATAGCTTGGTTTCTGTTTAAGCCAAGCCTTCAAATACTTTTGATTAAAGTTATAACAATGGGGGCAGGTGTACCAAAACAGTTCTACTACTTCAACTTTGTTTGGATTATCAGTGGCGACGCTAGGGGTGATTACCTGATAGTGACCAGCATCCTCATTAGCCTGAGCCATTACACTTAGGCAAAGTATAATTAAACCAGTTGTCAAACGAATTAACTTCATAACTTATTGATTCCTAAAAATGAATATAAAAATGCAATTGAAAATAAACTTGATATAGCTTTTCAGAAAAATCAAAACGATTAAACCTGTCAGGTTTTGGAAACCTGACAGGTTTTGAGAAAAATCTTTATCTGAAATACTATAGTTTTTTAAAACCTGTCAGGTTTTATAATACCTTCGCTAATTTAAAAATCCATCTACTTTAGTTGTTTCGTCGGTTTTTAAATTGGCGAAGGTATTGGTTTTATAGATGTACTTAATTAATGCAAACCCTGCATATAATCAGTCACCGCCTTAATTTCATCATCAGACATTTTCAAAGCAATATCACGCATAATCGCAGCATTACCTACAGGTTTACGTGCGCCACTTTTATAATCCCTCAATTGCTTTGAGGTGTACTGTGCATGTTGTCCGCCAACAGCAGGGAATTTGGCGGCAGGATTACCTTTACCTTGTGGATTATGACAAGCGGCACAGGCTGGTAAACCAGTTTTCTTATTACCACCACGATAAATTTTTTCACCCAATGCTACTGATTTGGGATTAGTAACCCCAGGTTTTATGGTTTGACTGGAAAAATAAGCACCAAGATTCAGCATATCTTGTGTGTTCAAAGGCATAGCCATACCAGTCATCATTGGATCTTTACGATCACCAGCTTGAAAGGCCTTTAATTGCTGGACAATATAACTAGCATGTTGTCCAGCTAATTTTGGCCAAGCTGGATTAGCACTATTACCATCAGCACCGTGACAAGCTGCACAGGTTGCCGATTTCACTTTCCCCGCTGCTGCATCGCCGTGTAAATCAGCACTTGTCGCATAAGCGGTTGAACTACCTAAAGTAAACAGACAAAAAGCCAGTGTTAATTTTTTCATTCGGTTATCCATTAAAGGTAAAATAAATTAAAATTCAAATAGTTTGCTTCAAAAAAGTGGGATTGTTTACTCAAAAAACCACAGTGCATTATATCTAATAGCTAACTTGGTTTAAAGTTATCTTTTTTTCCACCACGAAACATCTAACTCTGCTTTGATTCGCTTTCCCTTTCTACCCAGCTTGGTAAAAAACTCACAACCAGTTTTTCGCTCGACATCCTTTACAGACATCGCATGATCCCAGATTTGAGCTGCTACAACTGGTTCATTAGGAAAAATAAACCCGATACTGCGTTTATGTTTAAAAGAATAAACTACTTTATAAAAAGCTTCAGGCAGAGGAATGCCATTAATCATTTTAGGTTTCTTACCATATATAGGCCCCGTGATTACCAGTAATTTACCTTTAGTTTGAGTCCAATTGCGGATAATCCCCTCCAAACGTCCCCATGCTTGACGATTTAATTGAGGATTTTGCAAAGCAACATTTGACATCAAAAATGTCTCATCATTACTTTTACGACTAAAATCAACAGCCCCACTTGGTGCTAAATGCCCCCTATCATAACCAGTATTTGAAAAATCCCCAGGTTGCACTCGGTATTTTTCTGGAATATCAGGATCAGCATCAAAATCTGCACTTCTCTCGACATCAACACTAACAGAATGCTTGGAGATAATATAGGAAACCCAGAGCGGACATTTGCGTTTATAACTATAGCCAATGCTATAACCCTGCCGATCAAGCACCAAATCGGTTTTACATGGTTCACCGAGCTTTCTATGATTTCGTAAA
>JALWSU010000472.1 GCA_026993485.1 Thiotrichaceae bacterium
ACGAACCGCCCCGTAAAACAATACTTTTTGGATAAGTAGTAACAAAACGTTGCTCTGCACCATTATACCTGTCCTCATACGCCGAACATGTCCATTCCCAAACATTACCCAATAAGTCAAACAGCCCAAAAGCATTTTGTTTAAAAGAACCTACAGGCGAAGTTTGTTTCCCACCCCAAGGATTATCACTGTCACTACAATTCAAACCCAAATCAACATTAGTATTTCCCTGTTTAGCAACATATTCCCACTGTGCTTCTGTGGCTAAACCATAAGTCTGCTTGGTTTGTTGACTTAGCCATCTGGTATAGGCGATAGCATCATGCCAAGTCACGTTTATCACTGGTCTATTACCACGTCCCCAGCCTTCATCATTGGGTTTGTAGCGCCTAGTAGCCTCAGCAAATTTATCATATTCAGCAAAAGTTACAGGAAACATACTCATGGCAAAATCATCAATTGAAACGGGATGCACTGGCTGCTCATTATCAAATCCCTTTTTTTCAGTATCTCCCATTAAAAATTCCCCACCTGGAATGGTGACCATCTTTATGGCTAAATCGCCATCATTTAATTTATCTTGGAAAATTTCCGTTTGCATAATTTTTTTCCTAAAATCGATTTTTTTAACTACAAGGATTAGTTATAAGAAAGGATAGGATTAATCACAACATAAATTTTAAAGTTTTCTTTTTAAAGATAAATAATAGATTTGTCCGGAAATCAAAAAAAACTCGTTATTACTCGTTCGTTCCCAACTGCCATTAAGTTAAGCCTTCAAATCAGACCTCCGAGGTTTTCAAAAACTCGGAGGTCTTTGAAATTCCAACGGAAAAAAACCTGACAGGTTTTAAAAACCTGTCAGGTTTGACTTAACTTAATGGCATTGATCTTGTATGGGCAATCCCTTGTGGTTGCCCTTTCTTGAAAAATATCAAACCAAATCCTAGTTCACTACTTACAAAATCCATTCTTATAACTAATCCCTGTAATTATTATATACATTTATTTATGGTCTGATAATTAACCTAAATCCCACCGTATTAAGGTGGAAAGATAGTTTGTATCTATAACGAAATGTTAATCTTGACCATATACGTTGGAAAATTGTACCATGATCCGCCACGCAAAACAAGACGATTTATTAATCCACTCTCCAAGTTTTAACAGCTTGTTCTGCAAGCCAGTTCTGGTAATGGTTTAAGGTACTCAATTCCCAACTATCATATTCTGCAACCTTTTTAGCGAGCCTAAAAGCGGTTTTTGAGTACGCTTTTCTCTTGGTATTGAAATCTGCTCGTTTTAACTCATCTTTTTCAAGCAAAACCATATTGCCTAACCTATCAATTATAGAATTAATGCCTTCTCCAAAATATTCATACCAATTTTGATCTGGATTATAAGGGCAAACATGTTCCAAGCTAGTATCTAGATAATTTAATTCTCGTCCAAAACTCTTTTCTATTTCTGTTAGCAAAAACCTTATTTTTTTAGATTCTCGCCTGCTAGGTATTTTGTAAAATTCAAAAGCATTCCTAAATACCTTATCATCTGGATATAATCGCCGAAATTCTTCACTATTTTTAATATGGCTGGCTCTGGTATACTCACCATTAAATATTTTTACTGCTATTTGGTTATAATTTTTGTCTAGTTCATTAGGTGATAGTTTACAAACAACATTATAGCGAATAGATAAAATATATAAATATTTCAGTGTTTTAAGAAATTCTTCCGGAGAAAAATTTTGGCAAGCAACCATCAATACAGGAAAGGGCTGCTTAATCGCAAACAGCTTTAAGCCTTGCAAATAATGGCTAATTTTACGATTTGCATTATTTTTAGTTTTCCACCATTCATCGTATGGATTTAACAATGAAGCATAAATAGGAGCATATTCAGTTAATGATTTTAAATATTGGCTGGCAGACTGTGGCGTGTTAGCTAAATGTTTAAGCGATATAAACAAATTTCGTTTTTCATACTTCTGAATATTATGCTGATAACGGATAAAATCAGAAAAATTATTTTCTTTTAATTGTGTCAAAAGATTTAACCAATCTTCATCCAGTTCATTAACTTCCTCATCAGAAACATCATCATTGCTAGTAATTACAGAAAATAGATAATTTTTTAACAAATCAGGTATAGAAAGCTGCACACCTCTAGCATTTAAGGTTTCAAATAACTTATAAGCATTCAAGATGTCACGCACCACGATTTTAGTAAACACCAATCTGGAACTGAGATTTTCAATCAAATCACCGATTTCACTACCACTTAAATGTGACATTGGTTTACTAAAAAACTCAAACGCCTGTTTAAGCAATTGATTGCTTGCAGTGATTCCAACAGGATTTAAAGGTGCTAAATTGGAACAAATTTTTTGATAAAAATAGTTATTGTTTCGGTTCAAATACAGCTTACTGCGAATATTCATAGTCACCAAATTTTTATAGCCAATCAAGCGATCAGTCAAAACTCTTACACGCTCTTGATTTTCAGTTTTTTCAATACCTTGATTGATTAAATTCTGAAGTTTTGCCATCGCCGCTAATACAATAAGTGAAAGAGTCACCAAGCGTTGTTGCCCATCAATAATTTCAAACTCATGTTCCCCCTTTTTTTGTAATACAATATAACCCATATAGTGATAATGCTCTTCCTCAAGGGATTCAATATCAACCCACAAATCTTCCCACTGCTCCTGCTCCCAAGCGTAATCTCGCTGAAATCTAGGAACTGTATATTTCACACCATTACTAAAAAGCTCTTGAAAGCTCTGGTTACTTGGCTCCATTAGCATAAAATCACTCATAATATTTCCTCTGTTTCTAATCTAAACCTACGAGGTTTCTAAAACCTCGTAGGTTTTACTCGTTCCCAAGCTCCACTTACAAAATCCATTCTTATAACTAATCCCTGTAATTATTATATACATTTATTTATGGTCTGATAATTAACCTAAATCCCACCGTATTAAGGTGGAAAGATGGTTTGTATCTATAACGAAATGTTAATCTTGACCATATATGTAAGTTGTACCATGATCCACCACGCAAAACAACACGCTCTCTATATTTATTACTAACACAACGTTGTTCGCTACCATCATATTTATTTGTATATGCCGAACATGTCCATGCCCAAACGTTCCCTACCATATCAAATAAACCAAAGGCATTAGGGGAAAACGAGCCAACAGGCGCAGTTTGTTTTCCACTCCATTTACTACCACTATTACGACAATTTAGTCGATTAGTTCCCAAGTCATTACCCCAAGGATAATCAGTATCAACACCCGCTTTCGCAGCATATTCCCACTGCGCTTCTGTGGGCAAAGTATAATGCTTTCCAGTTTGTTCACTTAACCAATCAGTGTACGCTAAAGCCTCATACCAAGAAACGTTAATTACTGGACGATTAGCACGTCCCCAACCTTCATCATCTGGTTTCTCACGGCCTGTCGCTTCGGCAAATTCGTCATATTCTGCAAAGCTAACTAAATAACGGCTCATATAAAAATTTTCTATTGAAACTCTATGCACAGGCAACTCATTTTCAAGCCCCGTCCCTTGAACATCTCCCATTAAAAAATCTCCTGCTGGAATATTTACCATTTCGGGAGCAGGATTACCATTTTTCAAATAATCATGAAAAATTTCACCTGCTTTATAATAAGCTTGTGCTTTTACCTGTTTCGGGGGCCCCACTACTGGTTTTAAATCTGGTTTTAAATTTAGGCTTGGTACTTTTTCATCAGCTTGTTTTCCATTTGGCAACCAAAATTTATGAAACTGACAATCCAAAGAAATTAAAGTACTAGGTTTAAGCCAACCAATAAAAGGAACTCCGCTTAGCTGAAACCAAACCGCAATATGATCAGGATTATTAGTAGAACTAGAGATTACCTGTGTAGCTGGGTTAACCTTCTCGAAAACTTGCCAAGGATTATTTTGCATGGCATTTTGCAATTTTTCTGGCATCGAAATAATCGCTGAGGAAAGGATTCTAGCCTCCATAGCCTTTTGTATCGGTACCAATAGTGTTTTAACTTCTGTTACAGTTTTAACACAATCCTGATTGACACGAGTTATATCTCTAACTCCCATAAGACTTGGTGCATATAAAATCTTCTCTGACAAATACTGAATCTCAGTATCAATATTTTGAATCAGTAATCCTATATTATCATCATAGCATCTTGCAATGGTAGTCATTTTTTTGTAGGAGTTACCTTCTCCAAAAAAAGATATAAATTTTTCTAGCATAATAGATAATTCGATTTTAGAGAGGGCAACCACAAGGGATTGCCCCTACCTACAAACAACGATTTCCTGTAGGGTCAATCGGTTGCCCTTGTGTATGTATAAAGGGGGCTTAGGGCACTGCCATTAAGTTAAGCCTTAAAATCAGACCTCCGAGGAGAACCATACCTCGGAGGTCGTTAGTTTTATAACCTCCGAGGTATGATTTTCCTCGGAGGTTTTTCTTAACTTAATGGCAGTGGGGCTTAGGGGGATGGGTATAATCTACATTTCCTCGATAATCCGAGACAATTCTACAGCCGGTTCCGTCAAACCCACCGTCTTTTCCAAAGCTAATTTCACTTCCTCAGTATTTTCCGAGTTCAGTTCGTTAATTTTTGATAACATTTTTAATATTTCTTCCCCAATAGTGCTTTGCTGATTAACAGCGCTACTTATTGCCCCAATTTGTTTAGATACCTTTTGAGTAGCATTCCTCATATCGACTATCCCGCGAGTTTGTTCATTCATCGCTTTAGTAATTTGATTGCTTTGTGTCTGCATCGACTCCATCGAACCCGTCACTTGCTCCGCCGCACTGCCCTGTTCAGCCATTGCTCTATCTACTTCATTAATCAATCCTTTGAGTGCAACACCTTGAGCCTTCATTTCTCTACTCAAGCTTCTTTCTTTACCTAATAAGCGAGTTATTGACGCCGCTCTTTTACGCATATCTTCTACTGCTATAACAACTTGCTGAGCTGATTGAGCCTGTTCATCAGTTGCTTGAGCTACTTGTTTACTAATACCTGTAGTTTTTTGCGCAAATTTCATCAAATTGCGTGCTGCTTTCGCTTGTTCATCCATTGATTGCGAGGTTTGTTGCGAAATTTTTCGCATATCGCGCGTGTTTTGTAGTAAATCATCTATAGCTTTAGCTTGTTGGGCAGTAGCACCAGAGATTTGCTTTGATTGCTCCGCAGTTTCAGCCACCAATTTTTGTACCCTTTCGCCTCTAACAATTTGTTCTTCACTCGCCTTAGTAATTTGATTAATATTTCCTACAGTATTGTTTACACCATCCAAAATTTTCTTCAAGCCAGCCAATCCATCGTCAGCTTTGCGACTACTTTCCTCTGCAATACGTTGTCCATCGCTGGTTTTGCTGATTGCATCAACTACAACTTCTTGCAATGCCTTGATAATTGAAGTAATTTCAGTAGTAGCCTGAGCCGAGCGTTCGGCTAAATTGCGAATTTCTTCCGCCACCACAGCAAAACCACGCCCTGCATCCCCAGCACGCGCCGCTTCGATAGAAGCATTTAGTGATAATAAATTAGTACGCTCCGCAATTAGATTGATGGTATCAATAATACCAGTAATATTCTCAGCGCGTTTACCCATCTCTTTGATAACCTCGCCAGACTCCGTCATCGAATCACGCACTTGATTTAAACCAAGAATAGCTTTTTCAACCACTACCCCACTTGCTTCAGCATCACGCGCCGCAGCTTGCGCAGTATCACCAGTTTGTTTAGCCAAATTGCTAACCTCACGGATAGAGCGATTCAATTCAGTAATACTCTCAGTAGAAATATTAGCTGATTCGGTGATTTTCTGAGCATTATCTGCCACACCTTGCACTGAGCGAGCGGTTTCCTCAGTAGCAATAGCATTTTGTTCAACCAAATCAGCAAGATTTCTTGTAATTCCACCCACCTCTTCAATTGAAGCAGCTAATTCATTAGTTGCTAATGTCGTATCTTCAGCCGCTACACCCAAGTCTTTTGCATTCGCAGCCACGCCCTTAACTGAAGCAGCCATTTGTTCAATAGTAGTAGCAGTTTCCTCAATCGAAACGCCCAAGGACTCCGTATCATCAGAGATGCTATTGATGCCATTAACCACTTGCACAATTGCATTTTCTATCTGCTCCGCATTAGTAGTCATCTCTTTGGTTTGTTTGACTACAGCTTGAATAGAACGATCCATTTGGGTGCTATAAGTTGCGGTTTCCTCAATACCAGTTGCTAGTTCAACAACATTTTTATCCACACCTTCAATAGAAGCAGCAATTTCGTTGCTACTATAAAGGAGATCTTCTACCGAACTGGCAGCCGAATCTGCCTGCATTGCAGTTTCTTTCAGTAAGCTAGTCAGCTCATTTTGTTGACTTAGACTCTCAATAATAATTTCGCGCTTTTTTTCCGCACGTTTAGTAATTCGCTGATTAATTTCAACGAGTTCTTCCATGCCACCAGCTAGTTGCTCACTTTCAGCACGAAGTTTTTCAACTTTAGTGCTTTCAACGTCAGTGTTTTCAACTGGAGTCTTAACTACTTGAGATTGATTTTTGACTTTCTTTTTAGCTTTTTTGCCCATAATAATTTTCTCCTAAATTAATTGGGTTTTCAGTTATTTTCAGGGACAGGTAAACTATCTTTTGACAGTTTAAGTACCTCTTTTACATCAAGAATTAGCACTTGCCGATTATCCAACATTGCAATTCCAGTCAAATATTTGCCACTCAAACCAACAATACTTTCAGGTGGCGGCTTAATCTGATTTGATGGTATCGAAATAAACTCGCGAGCAGTATCCACAACAAAACCTACAGTTCTTTCGTCTGAACTAATAACCAAAAGACGAGTTCGTGAATCGTGTTTAATTTTTTTAAAGCCAAATCGAGTCCGCATATTGATTGCGGGGATAACTTGCCCACGCGATAAAACTAAGCCCTCAACAAAATCAGGAGCATTAGGTACAGGCGTTATTTCTTCTATCATTTCAAGTTGTTGCACCGAACGACTATGTACACCGTAGGTTGTTTTGTCCAACTCAAACAAGATAAAAGGCTCAGTGGATTTACTCTCTGCCTCGCTCATCATTATCTCCTTGTTTTTATAAAGAAAACCAGGGCAACCACAAGGGATTGCCCCTACTTAGGACTTACGCATTGACAAACGAATTTTTTTTATTTTCTCCTTGGAGTCCAAAGCTTTAGCTTTGGACTCCAAGTCAATTATAAATTTTAACAGTTTGTTTTTATTAAAAAACATACAGAACTTCTGCTGTCAGTGCGTAAGTCCTAAATATCAAATCACTGATTTATATAATTATCAAAATCAAAACTTCATAAATATGAACAATATTTATTAAAAATATATTAGTATTATAATATTTTTTTTATATAAGTCAAAATACTTTATTGCCTGATTTCTCAAGAGACTAAAAACCATGCAAAAAATCTTTATGATATTATAAGATATATAAATAGATCATCAAGATTCTTTGAGATTAAATTCAGACAATTTCGGCTTTGCAAAGTTTGCTACATTTCTGTTATTATCTCGATTAAATTTTAGTTCACTCAAATTTAAACCAGTAGTTGATCATGAAAAAGCAATATTATCAACGCGCCCCACGTAAACAGCTATATCTTTATTTAGATGTGCTTGATCAAGAGACACATGAAAAAATAGGACATGTAGGGGATATTTCACTAAACGGCATAATGCTCATTACTGAGCAACCTGTGGCATTGGATAGTATTAAAGCAATCCGTATTCAATTGCCTTCTGAACTTAAAGAATTTTCACAAGAAGCTCTGAATTGTATAGTTGATGCGCGATGGACTAAACCAGATTTAAATCCAAAATTACATTGCATTGGTTGTCGTTTTACTAAAATTAGTGATGAAGATTTACCAGTGATTGAACGTCTTGAAGATGTTTTAGGATTTAATAATTAGTAATTTTTATCTAAGTGATTTTTCGAGAGGTTTTACAACTATGAATGCCATTCCTCAGTTTGATACGGTTTTTAAACAAGTAACAAACGCATTACCAAAAAGTTTTTTGAATTTACATCAAGACTTAGAAAAAAATTTGCGAGTGGCTTTAGATTCGGCTTTGCATAAAATGAATTTAGTCACGCGAGAAGAATTTGAGGTACAAAGTGCAGTCTTGGAGCGTACCCGTAGCCGTTTGGAAGCCTTAGAAAAACGAGTTGCGGCACTTGAAGAATTAAAAGCTGACGAGAAACCATCATCATCATCATCTAATTCTTCTAATTCTTCTCATTCTTCTAATTCTAACCAACAAGCTGAGTAATCCCCTGTCTTGTCTTCTCTCGCTATTGTACACAGCCGCGCTCAAGTTGGCATTCAAGCCATATCTGTTACAATTGAAGTACATTTGACTAATGGTTCAGCGAAATTATTGATTGTCGGTTTACCAGAAACTGCGGTTAAAGAAAGTCAAGAACGTGTTCGCAGTGCCTTATTGAATGCTCAATTTGAATTTCCACTTCAGCGGATTACGATTAATTTAGCCCCTGCTGATTTACCCAAAGAAGGCGGACGCTTTGATTTACCTATTGCTTTGGGTATCTTGGCTGCTTCTCGACAAATTCCTGCTGATAATTTGTTGGATTATGAATTTGTTGGCGAACTGGCTTTAAATGGCGATTTACGCCCAGTGCGCGGTGTATTGCCAATGGCCTTAAAAGCCCGTGAGGCTCAACGTGAGTTAGTTGTTCCTTTTGAAAATGCTACTGAAGCGGCAATGGTTAGTGGCGTATCTATTTTACCAGTTAAACATTTACTTGATATTTGTGGCCATTTACAGAAATCTGCAATAATTACTCCTTATTGTAGTAAAGATACCCCTAATCCTGCCACAGTTAAGCAAATTGGCGATTTAAGCGAAGTGCGCGGACAACATCATGCGAAACGGGCTTTAGAAGTAGCAGCGGCTGGTGGACATAATTTATTAATGATGGGACCGCCAGGGACGGGTAAAACTATGCTAGCGAGTCGCTTGCCCAGTATATTACCTCCAATGACGGAAAAGGAAGCTTTAGAAACAGCAACTATTGCATCTATTGCGAGAAATGGATTCGATGCTAGTTCTTGGGCGATTCGCCCTTTTCGTGCGCCACATCATACTGCTTCAGGCGTAGCACTTGTAGGAGGAGGCAGCCATCCTCGTCCAGGTGAAGTTTCCTTAGCACATAATGGAATTTTGTTTTTAGATGAACTACCAGAATTCGATAAGCGCGTTTTAGAAGTTCTACGCGAACCGCTGGAATCTGGACATATTACGATTTCGCGTGCGGCACATTCGGCGGAATTTCCAGCGAATTTTCAATTAATTGCAGCAATGAATCCCTGCCCGTGTGGCTACCTTGGAGATTCTAATAATCGTTGCCATTGCAGTCCACAACAAATCAATCGCTATCGTGGGCGCATTTCTGGACCAATGCTAGACAGAATTGATTTACATATTGAAGTTCCTAATTTACCCCGCTCAGAATTACGTCAAGATGCTATTAGAGAAACTAGTGAAAAAGTACGCGCCCGCGTCATAGCTGCAAGAGAAATACAAATCAAACGCAATGGCAAACCAAATAATTTATTAGGTAATCAGGAAATTGAAGCAGTTTGTCGTTTAACCGAAGCAGATGAACGCTTATTAGATACAGCGATTGAACAATTAGGATTATCCGCACGCGCTTGGTATAGAATTTTAAAAGTGGCACGAACTATTGCCGATTTAAGTGGCAGTGAGAAAATACAAACCTCGCATTTGACTGAAGCTATTACTTATCGGCGGTTAGAAAGAAAAAGTTAAGTTAAGTAAAAAACCTCCGAAGTTTTACGCACTCTCGTTCCCACGCTGGAGCGCACATACACAAGGGCAACTACAAGAGATTGCCCCTACACAAGGGCAACCACAAGGGATTGCCCCTACACAAGGGCAACCACAAGGGATTGCCCCTACACAAGGGCAACCACAAGGGATTGCCCCTACAAACAATTACTAGTTCCCAAGTAGAGACGTTGCATGCGTAGAGACGTTGCATGCAACGTCTCTACTACGCTCATTTATAGGAGACCCAACCAGATGAAAAAATTTCCGTATGGAATCAGTGATTTCCAGCTAATACAAACCAATAATTATTTTTATGTGGATAGAACTTCCCATATTCGACTAATCGAAGAAGCTGGTTTACAACTTTTATTTTTACGCCCCAGACGCTTTGGCAAAAGCTTACTCATTTCCATGCTAGAAAATTACTACGACATAGCCAAAGCTGATGAGTTTGAACAATTATTTGGCGATTTAGCCATTGGGCAAAATCCTACGCCGAATCATAATAACTACTTTATCATGAAATGGGATTTTTCAAATATCAATCCCAAAGGAGATGCCAAAGAAATTGATCAAGCACTACAGAATTATATTAATGAATGCATTAATGAATTTGCACTCTATTATCAAAATTGGCTATCCTACTCAATTAAAATAGATGCAACTGATGCTCAAGCCTCTTTTCAATCCCTATTAACAGC
>JALWSU010000473.1 GCA_026993485.1 Thiotrichaceae bacterium
GAATTGAACAAATTGATGTCAAACTTGATGAAGTTCATGTAGATATAAAAACTAATAGTTCTAAGCTTGATAAGCTGATTGAGATGCTTTCTATTGTAATGCAGGAGCAAAATTTATCTACTCGTTTGAAACCTAGTGATGAATTTACTCAGCACAATAGCCAAAGTTTGAAATTGATTCAACAAAGGGCAACCACAAGGGATTGCCCCTACATCATTGTTTGTAGGGGCAATCCCTTGTGGTTACCCTTGTGTATAAGAGATTGCGCTCCAGCGTGATAACGAGGGTAAGCGTCAATCGGAGTGCAAGCTTACCTTGCACGAGTCGTTCAAGGTAAGCTTGAACTCCAATATTGTATTAATGGATGGAGTACAACGAATGGAGTACAACGAATAAAAACCTAATCATTTAGTTCATGATTTATAAAAGGTTTTATTTTCAGGCTACGACACTGGAGCGTCGATGTATGCGTTAGCTACGCTTACTTCGTTTCCCACGCTGGAGTGCACTCTCTTATACACAAAGATTTAAATAATTGATTTAATTGAGGTATAAATTTTTATCTTGTCATTTCGGTTTAGCTTCGCTTACTTAGCTTCGCTTACTTCGTTTCGTTGCGATGTAAGGAGAAATCTTGATAAATCTTAAACTCGACTATCAAGTTACTGGTTAATAATTATTTATATTGAATAAATTCAAATATTTATATTTTTATAAGCGTTTTAATAACTACAGGGATGAGTTATAAAAGCGGATAAAAACACTTAGATTTTTGCCTTATCCATTCTTATAACTCATCCCTGTAGTTAAAAAAAATACTAACGCTATTCACTATTTGAGTAGCTTTTTTATATAAATCATTAATTTATTTAAATGAATCTTGAGTAAATTTTGTCAAGCAAAAAAACTTGAGAATCGAGTATTATATAATCTTTAAATATCAATAGTATTGATTTAAATTCAGATTGGTTTCAAAAACTCAAGAAATAAAAACTTGATCATCGAGTTAAAGCTAGTAAAGATTTCTCCTGTCATCGCAACGAAACGAAGTAAGCGAAGTTAAGTAAGCGAAGCGTACTGACAAATTTGACTTAAAAAGAGTGCGCTGGAGTGTGGAAACGAGGGTGAAAGTTTAGAACTTACTTGGAGTCCAAAGCTTTAGCTACGCTTACTTCGTTTCGTTTGGGTGACCGTCCAAAGAAAGCTAAAGCTTTGGACTCCAAGGCGAAAATAAAAAAATTATTTTGTCAATGCGTAAGTCCTAGGAAAGATGGCAATTTTTTTAATTTCTTCACTTCTTCAGAAACCTATAAAATTGAAACTATTCAATCCTGAATTAATTGTTGCCTAAAACGACGCTTTATTTTGATCGGTGATTCTGGGGAACATGATCCTGAATTTTCTGCCCGTATCGCTCGCCAAGATCCTCAACAGGTGCAACATATTTTTATACATGATGTGTGTGACTGGGGATGGAAAACAGGCGAAACGCTATCAAAAAACTTTCAAAGGTTTACCATTATCACTTTGGACGGTTGATACTGCCAAGCTAAATATTAAATAAAATCAAATATAAGTGCCAATTCAGGTATTTTCTTGGATTTTAGCTACGCTTACTTCGTTTAAAAATAGAAGCGAAGAAGCTTTTGCTTTGGATCAGCGCCCAAAGATGCGTGAGGTTGGATTATATAATATAATTATACTTTTTAGGTAAAATTTAACAAGGAATCTTAACATGTCCTCTTCTGATGCTGAAGAAAGCTTACTAAAACGTTTCTTATGGAAATTTAAACACCTACCTGATTTAGTTGTGATCACAATTTTGGCTGTGATAGTTGGTATCGGGGCAGGGTTTGGGGCTATTTTTACCGAATGGCTGGTTAAAATTGTACACCACATTTTTTTTGAAACTAAGTTGTGGGGATTGTTGGATGGTACGGGTATTTATTATTTGATGATTATTCCTGCAATTGGGGCTTTGATTTTTGCTCCAATTATTCTGATTTTTGCGCGTGAGGCTAAGGGACATGGTGTCTCAGAGGTGTTAGAGGCGGTGTCGGTGCATGGTGGGCGTATTCCACCAAAAGTGGGGGTAGTCAAATCAATTTCATCTGCTCTGTGTATTGGCACGGGGGGTTCGGTGGGACTTGAGGGTCCAATTGCTCAAATAGGCTCTGCTATAGGCTCTACAGTGGGTCAAATTTTTACCTTAAATGAGGATAGAATACGCTTATTGCTTGCTTGTGGGGCGGGTGCTGGCATTGCTGCAACTTTTCATGCTCCTCTTACTGGTACGATTTTTGCCTTGGAACTCATTTTAGGCCATCTTGAGGCTGGTTATTTTAGTGCTGTGGTTATTTCTGCTGTTATTGCTAATACTATTGCACTATTTTATCGAGATGCTTGTTTTATTACTCCCTTATATAATTTGGTGAGCTTGTGGGAATTAGGTTTGTATGCGATTTTAGGTGTGATTGTTGGTATTAGCGCATATGTTTTCACTAAGGTGTTATTTGGAATGGAGGCTTTATGGGACAAAGTGCCAATTTCTGAATATGTCAAGCCAGTATTGGGTGGATTGTTGTTAGGTGTGATTGCGATTATTTTATTCCAATTTGAGGGATTTCAATTTGGCGACTTTCCTCGTATTTTTGGGATGGGCTATGAAAGTATTGCTGATGCTTTGAATGGTTCATTGGCTTTTCAAGTCATTTTAGGTTTGTTTGTGATCAAAATTTTTACTACTAGTTTAACTTTGGGATCAGGTGGTACTGGTGGTACTTTTACTCCGTCATTATTTATGGGAGCTATGCTGGGGGGTACTTTTGGGATTCTGGTTCATTCTTGGTTTCCAGAGGCGACTGCATCTTCAGGAGCTTATGCAATAGCGGGTATGGCTGCTTTTTTTGGGGGAGCGGCTCATGCGCCGTTTACTGGTATAATGGTTGCATTTGAAATTACTCATAATTTTAATCTTATCTTGCCGATTATGTTGGCAACAGTCATTAGTACCTTAGTTGCTCAAAATATTGATCAGACTTCAATGTACACGCGCAAATTAGTCCGACGTGGGATACAAATTAGACGGGGTGCGCCAGAACATGCCACTGATGTGATGGAAAGGCTGACTGTTGGTGATGCTATGAGTACTGAGATTGAGACTGTGCCTTTAACTATGCCTTTGTTCGAGTTGATGGAAAAATTTGATCAAAGTCATCGTCATGGATTTCCAGTGGTTGATGAAACTGGGGCATTGGCGGGTATAGTTAGTATTAAGGATTTAGATGCAGCTATAGCGGCTGGGCGGATAGCAGGTAGAACTGTAGCAGAAATTGCAACAACTGATGTTTTAGTAGCTTATCCTTATGAACCAATGGGTGCTGCCTTACAACGACTTGGGGTTCGTGAAATCAGTAGATTACCTGTTGTTAAAGAAGAAGGGTCGCGTGAAATCGTGGGTATTGTTTTACGCACGGATATTATTAATGCTTATAATCATGCTCTAGCTCAGCGTTGAAAATCAAGTTTATGAATATTGGATGGACGAATGCGATATAATAACTTATGTTACGCACCTCGCTTCAATTCGCTTCTCGTCTAGGGCTAAAGCCCTAGGCTAAAAACTAAAGTCGGCTAAAGCCGACTGTTTACTGAGTTCAAAGGCTAGAATAGATTGGTAAAGTAGTAGTCAGTTTTAGCTGACTTTTACTTTTAGCCTGGGGCTTGAGTTGCGAGGCGAATTGAAGCTGGGTGCGTAACATCAGATAAGAATTTAAATACTTAGGACTTACGCACTGACAGCAGCAGTTTGTTAGGTTTTTTATCAAAACAAGCTGTTAAACTTTATAATTTACTTGGAGTCCAAAGCTTTAGCTTTGGACGATCCAAAGCTAAAGCTTTGGATTCCAAGGCGAAACTGAAAAAATTCGTTTGTCAATGCATAAGTCTTAATACGAATTAGGTTGCATTACCTGAAAATTTGAAAGGAGAAATAAAATGGGTATGTTTCACGAAGCCTCAAATACAGATTCTGCTACAGTGCATAGTCTTAAAGATGAATTAAGTGTACCAGAGGCTTTTACTGCTATTCCTCTCGCAATGTCAGCAGTTGATGGTAACCTTGATGAAACTGAACTGGATTGTGTCGGGACTTATATTGGACGGATGAGAATCTTTCGAGATTATAATAATGAAAAAATTGCTGCTATGTTTACCAAACTGTTAGATATTTTGGATAGTAAAGGAGTTGCAGATTTAGTCAAAGCGGCGAAATTGAAATTACCGAAGGATTTACGGGAGACAGTTTTTGCTTGTGCTGTTGATGTTGCATTTGCTGATGGTGTATTGGTGGATACTGAAAAACAATTATTGAAAGAATTGTATAAATTTCTTGAGATATCTGAAAAAACCGCATCAATGATTATTAAGGTGGCTACGATTAGAAATCGGGGTTATGGACAGTGGTAATTTAAAAAATGACCCCTAGCCCCTCCCACTCTCTTATACACAAGGGCAACCGATTGCCCCTACATCATTGTTTACTTCGTTACTTCGTTTGTAGGGGCAATCCCTTGTGGTTGCCCTTGTGTATAAGTGAGTGGGGGTATGGGGGGTATATAATAAAGAGGTAAAGTCATTTGGCAATCCATCAATATAATTATAAAGCCTGTGATTTTGAAAATAAAATTCAAGAAGGGCAAGTAAATGCGGAAAGTGAGCAAGAAGTCATCTCAATCTTGCAAAATAGGCAATTAATACCCCTGAAAATAGAACAACAGGCTGAAAGTGATGGTTTATTCATACGTCAGTCAATTAGCAATCGGGATATTATTGAGTTTACTAATGGGCTTTGCACTTTGGTTGAGGCGAAAATACCTTTGGATAGAGCTTTAAGATTGCTTGAAGGTATCACCGAAAAGCAAGTGATGCAAAAATTAATTGAGGATTTACATCGTGATGTAAAAGAGGGTAAGAGTCTAGCTGAGGCATTGCAAATGCGTCCCGATGTGTTTTCGCGTATGTATATCAATATGGTACATGCTGGCGAGGAAGGGGGAATTTTAGATCAATTATTACCTCAATTAGCGGATTTTTTAGAGGCTGCTGATGCTGCTAAGGGGCGGATTATTTCTTCTTTAATTTATCCTATAGTTCTTGGCAGTTTCGGTTTTCTCAGTGTGTTGTTTTTAATGATATTTGTTGTGCCATCCTTTGCAACAATGTTTGAGGATATGGGGGGGGATATTCCAAGCTCAGCGGCATTTTTGTTTAATTTAAGTAATTGGCTAAAAAGTTATGGCTGGACTTTGATTAGTGTGCCTATCTTATTCTGGTATGGCTGGCGACAATTGGATGCGACGCCTGAACGGCGTTTGCACCGAGATGAGATGATGCTTTCTTTACCTATCTTTGGTAATTTAATATTATATAAAGAGTCGTCGCGTTTTTGTAGAACTTTAGGTGCTTTATTAGCAGCAGGCATTCCTTTACTAAAGGGGTTGCAGATTGCAAAAGGTGTGATGGAAAATCAAGTGCTGGTTAATAGTTTAGCTGAAATTGAGCAAAATGTGCATGGAGGTTCGGGCTTAGGAAAGGCTTTGCTAAGCAATGGTAAATTTCCAGTGTTATTATCACAATTGGTAATTATTGGCGAAGAATCTGAGCGTACAGCAAAGATTTTAAATAAACTTGCAGACTCCTTTGAGAGTACTGTCAAAAAACAAATGTCTAGGCTGATGACTTTCTTGGAACCATTGTTGATTTTGATTTTAGGTATAGTCGTTGGGGGAATTGTTATTATCATGCTATCGGCTATTTTTAGTATTAATGAAGTTAATTATTAGTATATAACGCAGAAGTAAATAATGTTCTTAATTTTAATCAACAAAATATCTATTTTAGTATTATGCAGCACAATGCTACTTGTGACAGCTTGTAGCACTTCTCCAAAACGTACTACTTCCCCCAGCGCGATACAATTGGCAAATAGTCAATTGCAACCAGGAGCTGTTATACCTGTAACAAATCAATCTAGCGTTAATTTGCCAGTTTCCGAGACTCAAGTTCAAGTGCCACCTTTAAAAGAAATTAATCAAAAAGGGCAGTTGCCAACTGTTACTACTACAACTGAACCAGGAATAGATACCAGTGGTTTAAAATTATCAAATAAGGCTCCGATTATTTTTAATTATGAGCAAGTGCCTTTGAGGCTGGTTATTGAAGATATTGCAGGGCGTTTAGGTTTGAGTCTAGTTATTGATCCATCTATTGCTGATAAAGTAACTGTGCAGACTTCTCCAGATAAGCCCTTAAAAAAGAAAGATTTATGGCCATTATTACAGCTATTATTAAGTGAAGCTGGGATTAGTATGGAAAAAATCGGGGGGGTTTATCATCTGAAAAAGACTCCATCACAGTTGCCAGGGACAATTGGTATGAGTCCTAAGACTTTAATTAAAAGTGGCTCACCAGAGGTGTTGCAAGTTACGCCGTTACGTTATATTAGTTCAGAAACTGCTAAGACAATCATTAATCCTTTGATACAGCCAAAAGGTCGCGTCTTAAGTTTGTCGACTTTGAATATTATTGGGATAATAACAACGCCGCAACGCTTAAGGCGTGTCAATAAGTTGCTCAATGTTGTTGATGCGAATCCGTTTTTGCATCGTGGTATGCGTTTGTTTAGGTTGGTTAATTCTAAGGCAAGTGAGGTAGAAGCTGAGTTAAGTAAAATACTGAAAGCAATTTATGGAGCAAGTCCGCCCACTTATCAAATAGTGGCTTTGGAACGTATTAATGCTATTTTGGTGATTGCGCCACCCAATAGTGGTTTTAATGAAGTCGCTTCATGGGTTGATGTTATTGATGAGAGAAGTGGAGAGAGCGGAGAGCAAGTCTTTATTTATAAAGTACAAAATTTGGAAGCTACTAAATTGGCAGCGACTTTATCAAATGTTTTTAAACTTGATCAAAAGGCGGCTGAGGATAAAAAGAGGCGGCAAGCTAATAAAGCTGCACAAAGAATCCCGAATGCTCCACCAGGAGCCACTCCAGCAGTCAAACCAAGTACTGGTAAAGCAAGGACGGTTTCAGCAGAGTTAAAAGTAACTATTGTTGCGGATGAAAGTACGAATAGTTTATTAATCCGTGCCACTCCGCGTGATTATCGGCAATTATTAGAAACGATTTCTGGGCTTGATCAAGTATCTAAAGAAGTAAGGATTAATGTAGTTATTGCTGAGGTGACTTTGACAGAGGCGACGAAATTTGGTATTGATTGGCAATATTTTTTTGGGGCTAATAATACTAGTCGCATTCAAATGAATTGGAATGTGCCTTCTAGTGCGCCGGGAACTTTGGATAATTCATTGGCAGGTGTGGTTATCCAACGCATTACTGGTGGTATAAATGCGATTTTAAATATGATTGCTTCAACTAATGATATTAGCATTTTGTCGCGTCCATCCATTTTAGTGCGAAATAATGAAGAAGCTTCTATTAATGTTGGTTCTAACGAGCCATTTTTGAGTGGTAGTACAATCATAGGTGGTGGAGGTGGTACAACTCAAGATGTGCAATATAAAGATACAGGTATTACTGTTAAAGTGACTCCGCGCATCAATGATGATGGCATTATTAATTTGAAAATTTATCAAGAACTTTCACAATTAGGCCCTGAAAGAACGACGCAAAATCTGCAATCATTCATACAACGAAAGATAGAAACATCTGTTGTAGTGCATGACGGTAGCGCGATTATAATTGGTGGTTTGATTGAAAATCGTAAGAAAAATGCTCAACAGGGTGTGCCATTCTTAAAAGATGTCCCCTTAATAGGCAGAGTATTTTCTTCCACTGAGATGGAGGATACGCGTACAGAATTAGTATTGATCATCATACCTCATATTGTCAATCCTGGAGTGGATAATCGCCCTGTAGTGCGAGATTTAAAACGGCGTATGCACTTAGTTTCAAAGTTATTAAATGAGGAGCAGGTTTATCAGCAAGAATTGGCAATGCCATCTAAAGCGGGCAAGAAACGCTCTAAAGCTGGCACTAAATCTAAATGATAAATAGCCAGTTTTTATTTAAATATTCATAATTAACACTCGCATCAAATTAGGAAATGTGATTTAATTTGTTAGTCAAGACATTATTTTCAGAGGACGTTCCATGAAAGGAAAATTACTAAAAGTAAGTATTATATTTTTCATATTAACAGGTTGCGCTTATAGGCCTATACCTGTAGCCACTGCTTATCCCACAAGCAATCAACACAAGATGCAGGCTGCTCATCATTGGGATGTATTAGCTAAGGACCTTGCGAAACGGTTAAAAAGGACTATAGCTATAACATTTCCGAATGCAACTGTGAAACCGCCTTTAGTGGTTAGATTAACAGGCTCTCAAGAAAAAGTGCCTTTTGCTAAAGCCTTTAATAATCTACTTATAAGCAGATTAGTACAACAAAAGATGGTTGTTTTGGAGAGTGATTATGGATACCCTGATAGTTTGATAGTTGAGTATAATATGCAGGTAATTCAACATAAAGATCGGCGCTTGCATTATCCAACACCAGGTATATTTACTGCTTTAACAGCTGGTGTATTTATGGCTGATCGTATAATTGATTACGCATCTCGACATTCCAAAGTTCATGCTTGGGTAGGGGCTGTTCCTTTTGCTATTGCAGGAGATGTCATAGCAGGTAGAGAACTCTATTTACCGGGAGAAACTAATACAGAAGTTCTCATTAACACCTCAGTTTTAAAAGGTCAGCAATACATTTTCAGGGATTCTCGTATCTATTACATTAATGATAGCGATTCTGACCATTATGATAGAAATGTGGCGAGAACTAAAACTCATAGAAATGTGGTGGGAACTAAAACTTATCAGGTACGCAATTAATGATGAAATCAATACTCAGTTTTTGTTTTATTAGCCTACTTACTTTGCTAATGTCAGGCTGTAGCTACTTATTAGGTCAGGATCAAGCATTTGTAGATAAGGATTTAGTCCGTACCAGTTATCAAGCAGTTGATACGCTCTTAAAAGGTGTCCAAAATATTTCAGCCCTGAGAGGAAATCCGCAACATAATGGGATCTATACCAATCCTCCAATTTTAGTAGCTAGTTTTGTGAATATTGACAATGTGCAACGTTCTTCTACTTTTGGACGAGTGATTGCGGAACAAATGGCTTCACGCTTGAGTCAAAAGGGTTATAAAGTGATTGAAATGAAAATGCGTAGTGATAGCATTTTTATTAAAGAACAGACTGGTGAACTGATGTTGTCAAGAGAGTTACGTCAAATCAGTCAGAAACATAAAGCTTATGCTGTTATTGTGGGTACTTATGGGGTGAGTAAATATGTTGTTTATTTGACGGCTAAATTGATCCGTACTAAGGATAATGTGATTTTAAGTGCTTATGATTATAGTTTGCCAGTTGGGCCAGATACAAAAATCATGTTAAGGAGGTAGAGCTTAGTCAACAAATAATGTAGGGTGCATCCCCTACATTATTGCTGGTATCGGTTGCTTAACAATAGGAGAAAGACATGAGTGATTCCTATGAAATTGAACGTAACGGAATTGATGGGGAAGATCAAATGGGTTCGTTTAATCATAGCACTATACAAGTTAAGCTAGGTTATCTATTATTGATGACAAATAAAAACTTGTCTGTTGCTAGTGAGCTTAGTTTGGATGTTAGCAAATATGATTTGAGTAAATATCGACTTGATGGCAAATATGAAATTAAGCCTGATATTTGTGCTTATGTGGAACCTCCAGTGATACCAGAGGAAGAAGATGACTTGATGATTGTCTCAAAGATGCCTGATTTAGCAATTGAGATACTTTCTCCTAGACAAGCAACAAGTTATCTAATTAGGAAAATCAAAGCTTATTTTGCACTTGGTGTGAAATCATGCTGGTTAGTTGATCCAAGTAAACAAACTGTAACAGTTTATTCTCAATCGAATCAGTATAAAAGCTTTGGTATTGGATGCAATACTGAAATTGTTGATGAGGTTATGGATATTCATTTATCTATTGAAGAATTGTTTTCTTAGTCCTTATAAACGAAGTAAGCCTAGCTAAACCTCCGAGGTTTTGAAAACCTCGGAGGTTTTTGCCCAACTATTCTACACTTTCCACAAGCATCTTAAGAAGGTAGAGGTTATAGCCATGGATAAAATTGGAAAAGCAATTGTCGCACATAGTCACTGGAAACAGCATCTAAAAAAGGCGATAGATACTGGAGAAAGCGAATTCAGCGTGGATACAGTACAAAGTCCTCACCTTTGCGAGTTTGGAACCTGGCTTGATTCTGAAGAGGGAAAGTCTTTACCTAACTACGATGAAATTTATGAATTGCACCAAAAATTTCATTTAGAAGCGGCAAGAATATTAAATCTCGCATTAAAAGGGCATTCCAATGATGCTGAAACTTTGTTAGCTTTTGGAAGTGATTTCAGTAAAACCAGTGCGAAGTTAGTTAATAAGCTCAGCGAGTTAAAAAAATAACCTCTACATATTGCTTGCTGAGCTAGTTTGTTTTTTTAATGTAGCTAAACCTCCGAGGTTTTGAAAAC
>JALWSU010000474.1 GCA_026993485.1 Thiotrichaceae bacterium
CCCCTACATACATCATTGTTTGTAGGGGCAATCCCTTGTGGTTGCCCTCCCTTGTGGTTGCCCTCCCTTGTGGTTGCCCTGTGAGGCTGGGAGAAGGATTTTTTTTAATTTTTATATTTTTTACTACTTTAAAGGAGAGTTTTATGCTTATATCCTTGCGCCAATTGCTTGATCATGCAGCAGAAAATAATTACGGGATGCCTGCGTTTAATGTTAATAACATGGAACAAGTCCATGCAATTATGCAAGCTGCCGATGCAGTAGATAGCCCTGTAATTATGCAAGGTTCGGCTGGAGCGCGTGCTTATGCTGGTGAACCGTTTTTACGTCATTTAATTCAGGCGGCTGTCGAAGCTTATCCACATATTCCAATTGTGATGCACCAAGATCATGGTTCTGAGCCTGCGGTTTGCCTACGTTCTATACAAAGCGGTTTTAGTTCCGTAATGATGGATGGTTCTTTAATGCCTGATATGAAAACTCCATCTACATTTGAATACAATGTTGATGTAACTAAAAAAGTTGTAGAAATGGCTCATGCTGGTGGAGTATCTGTTGAAGGTGAATTAGGTTGTTTAGGTTCATTAGAAACTGGTATGGCAGGAGAAGAAGATGGATCAGGTGCTGAAGGTAAACTTAGCAAAGATCAATTGTTAACTGATCCAGAAGAAGCGGCTAAATTTGTTAAGGCAACTGGTGTAGATGCTTTAGCTATTGCTATCGGTACTAGTCACGGCGCATATAAGTTTACTCGTCCACCAACAGGTGATATTTTAGCAATTAATCGCATTAAAGAAATTCATGCTCGGATTCCTGATACCCATTTAGTCATGCACGGTTCTTCATCGGTACCACAAGAGTGGTTGGCTATCATTAATAATTATGGTGGCGATATGGGACAAACTTATGGTGTACCAGTGGAAGAAATCGTTGAAGGTCTCAAACATGGGGTACGCAAGGTTAATATTGATACCGATTTGCGTATGGCTTCAACTGGTGCCATTCGTCAGTTTTTAGCAGAGAATCCATCAGTTTTTGATCCCCGTAAATTCTTGAAAGCGGCAACTAAAGGCATGATGGAAATTTGTAAAGCTCGTTATGAGGCATTTGGTAGTTCTGGTATGGCTTCTAAAATTAAGCCTGTGTCTTTAGACGCTATGGCTAATCGTTATGCTAGTGGCGAGTTGGATGCGCGGGTTAATTAAATAGCTGTAGTAAATAAAAAACCTCTGAGGTTTTGAAAACCTCGGAGGTTTGGTTTTGCTCAAATATAAAAAAAAACTGGCATCTAAGATTGAATCGCTGTATAATCTGCATATTCTAATTAAAAGGGGCCGTAGCTCAGTTGGGAGAGCGTAGCGTTCGCAATGCTAAGGTCGGGAGTTCGATCCTCCTCGGCTCCACCATTCATCTAGTTTTATTTCAAATTTTGCCCTAATAGCTCAGTTGGATTAGAGCGTCCCCCTCCTAAGGGGAAGGTCAGAGGTTCGATTCCTCTTTAGGGCGCAATTTCAAAATCACAGTTCATAATCTAATGAACTGTGATTTTTTTTTGGTTATTCTTGTTCCCAAGCTCCAGTTTCAATGCCATGATATTAAGCCATGAAAAGAGTACAGCGAATGTTAGACAACGAATAAAACCTGTTACAAATCATCAGCTAACTTATTGTTTTTTATTCGTTGTCTGAGATTCGTTGTACTCCATTCTTTTAAATCCTGATTCAAACAATTTCGATTCAAATGAACTATATAAAAAAAATCCTCCAAGCTCGTGTTTACGATGTTGCTGAAAAAACCCGCTTGGATTATGCCACTAATTTATCTCAACGTGTCAATAATCATATTTGGATTAAACGGGAAGATATGCAGCCAGTATTTTCCTTTAAAATACGTGGTGCTTACAATAAAATTGCCAATTTGCCTAAAGATGTTTTAGCTAAAGGAGTAATTGCCGCATCAGCGGGTAATCATGCCCAAGGGGTAGCCTTGTCGGCGCAAAAATTAGGTATTCCTGCCACTATAGTTATGCCTAAAACCACGCCAGAAATTAAAGTTGCAGCAGTGCAGCGTTATGGAGCTAAAGCTGTATTACATGGCTCAGCTTATGATGATGCCAGCCAATATGCACAACAATTAGTTAAAGAACTGGGCTTGAGTTATATACATCCTTATGATGATGAAGATGTTATTGCTGGGCAGGGTACGATTGGTATGGAAATTTTACAGCAACACTCTGGAGATTTAGATGCGATTTTTATACCTGTCGGCGGTGGTGGCTTAATTGCAGGAGTGGCGGCTTATATTAAATATTTACGCCCAGAAATCAAAATAATCGGCGTTGAACCTGATGATGCGGGTTGCTTATATGCTGCTTTAAAGGCTAATGAGCGTGTAATACTGGATCAAGTAGGCATTTTTGCTGATGGTGTCGCAGTTAGACAAATCGGACAATTACCTTTTAAAATAGCGCGTGATTATGTTGACGAGGTGTTATTGGCGAGTACTGATGAAATTTGTGCTGCAATTAAGGATGTTTTTGATGAAACGCGGAGTATTATGGAGCCAGCGGGTGCTTTAGCTTTAGCTGGTTTAAAACAGTATATTGCACGAGAAAATTGTACGGGACGGAATTTAGTCACAATCACTAGTGGGGCAAATATGAGTTTTGATCGTTTAGCCTATGTGGCTGAGCGTACCGAAATTGGTGAACAACGTGAGGCTTTGATAGCAGTGACAATTCCTGAACGCCCAGGAAGTTTCCGAGAATTTTGTCATGTGATTGGACAACGTGTTATTACTGAATTTAATTATCGTTATGCGGATGATGAACAAGCCCATGTTTTTGTAGGTTTGCGTTTAACCGAAGGTTTACAGGAAAAAGACTTATTAATTAATAAGTTAATCGAAAAAGCTTATCCAGTTGTCGATTTAACTGACAATGAAATGGCTAAGGCGCATATTCGCCACATGGTAGGTGGGCATCCGCCACATTTATTAAATGAGCGATTGTATCGGTTTGAATTTCCTGAACGCCCTGGGGCATTATTACATTTTTTAACCAGTATGGGGCAGCGTTGGAATATCAGTTTATTTCATTATCGCAATCATGCAGCGGCTTATGGGCGGATATTGGTGGGCATACAAGTATCTGATAGCCAATTAAGTGAGTTCCAAACATTTTTGGATAAATTGGGTTATCCTTATTGGTATGAGGGAAATAATCCCGCTTATCATTTGTTTTTAAATTAATTGTAATTATAAATCTTGTAACTCAATCAGTTAGTTAGAAAAATAAAATATTTGCTATTGTGATGTGATAACATATAAATCATGTACATAAATATCAATAAAGAGGCTAAGGATATATTTATATGAAATTCACAATAAGCGGTTGTGTATTGTTAAGTTTTGCAATAACAGTTCATGCTGCTGGCAATGCTGCTCTTGGTAAAATTCGAGTTGAAGCCGATAAAGCTTGTGTTAGTTGTCATGCAATTGATGGTAATACTGAAGTACCAATATTTCCTAAACTAGCTGGGCAACATTTTGAATATCTGGTAAAATCAATGAAAGCTTATAGGGACAAAATACGCCCAGATTCTACTATGATTTT
Source organism: Thiotrichaceae bacterium (assembly GCA_026993485.1). Taxonomy (GTDB): domain Bacteria; phylum Pseudomonadota; class Gammaproteobacteria; order Beggiatoales; family Beggiatoaceae; genus JAUXCJ01. The sequence goes on from JALWSU010000474.1 coordinate 3,614, forward strand.
TCATAGTGCTGAGAGATTAGGAACAAATAGTGATATTGAAAATATGGCTGCTTATTTTTCGGCACAAAAAAGAACAGCTAATAATAATTTATTTTTTCCCAAAACTCAAATCAAAACTGGGGAAGAAAAAGCCAAATTATGTATAGTTTGTCATAACATCGGTGGATATAGTGAAAACTCAAATTATCCTAAGCTTGCAGGACAACATTTTGTCTATATAGTAAAAGCACTAAAAGCTTATGGAGAGGGTAAACGGGTAAATCGGCAAATGTCTTATACGGTTAAAATGTTTCTCCGCTCCGAAAGTGATATTGAGAATTTAGCGGCTTATTTTGCGTCTCAACAACCAACTAATTGTAGTAAATGAACTGATTGTTTTATACTTAACAACTAGGGCAACCACAAGGGATTGCCCCTACATCGGTGGGGCAATCCCTTGTGGTTGCCCAAAGTTGACTCATAAATCACAGTTCAAACCTTAATTGAGGTTTTTATCAAGATGTATCTAAAAAAATCGTACCAATATACTCTAATTTTGGCACTTTGTTGGTTACCATTAAGTGCCACTTTCGCATCAACTTGTAGTAATTCTGAAACTCTCAAAACCTTTATTGAGAGAGGAGATTATCGTTGGGCTTTATCTGAACTGGATAATTGCTTAACAACAGTAGAAAAACCGTCCACAGAGGATTTACAACTCTTTGATGAGTTGATGAAAAAAATACTGAGTACTGACAAGAAAATTTCATTTGAAGAGGCTTATCGAAATTTCCAGAGTGCGCTGAAAATTAACCTATTAAATGGCTTAAAATTCGAGTTTGCACACTATTTTGAAACCAATGAGGATAAATTGTTCTCAGAATTGCGTCAAGCTAATGAAAAATATTATTTTTACTATGATACTGGACGTTTCTTTTCAAATTCACGGGGAATTGCGCTAACTAATAAAGCTGTGATTTGGAAAAATCTTTCTAGTCAACCAGTTCGTCTGGCATTTGATGAGATTAACAGCGTAACGCTTATTTATAAACGCGGTTTTTCTTTGACTGGTTGGACTCTTCGTTTTAATAATGATGAAAACCTAGCGTTTCGTCTCTCAGGGATTGATGAGGATGGGCTGATTCCTTTCATCAGGGCAATTGTGTATTTTGTTAATTTTAATCGAACCTTACCAAATAAGCTAGCTTTAGAAATTCCTGAGAAAGAAATCGCTATTTTAGCTGGTTGGCTAACGCAATGTAGCCAAAAATATGTTGATTTAGATAACCCCATCAAGGAATTCCAATTACTGGATGCCTGTTTTTCATTTTACGGTAAGAAATTTAAATTATCACCAGCAGATAAACAATTGTTAGACAAGATTTTAACTGCCTTATTTGAAAGAAATCATATTTCTTTTGCTAAGGGATATAATAATTTTAGAGTCTTGCTATCAAGTCATTTTTTCAGTGATTTAGGCTTTAAGTTCAAAAATAATATTGATGCGAAAACTGAAGCGGCACTATTTAAGGATGTTCATAATCCTACTGAAAAGTATTACTTTTATTTTGACATGGGTACTATTAGTCGTGGCTCAAGGGGTTTAGCATTAACAGATAATTCAATTATTTGGAAAAATTTAATAGGAAATTCATATAGTTTGAAAAATTTGTTAGGTAATGCTACGCAATTACCCTTTGATAAAATTACTGAAATCAGCTTATTGCATGAAATCGGCTTAAATTCGATTACTGGCTGGAAGCTAAGATTGAATGGCAATAGCGATTATGAAATCGCCTTATCAGGTGTATCTGAAGACAATGTTGAATTATTTGCCTCAGCATTGGTTTATTTTATTAATATGGCCTCGGGTTCCAATTTGACTTTAAAAATACCACAGGAAACCCAAGATTATTTAACCAAAACTTTTTTAGAAAGGCATCCTAAAATCAAGTCGATAACGGATTCTGTTCTGAATAAAATTATGCCAAATTAATCTGAGTGATGCTTAATAATTTTCCAATCGATAATATTACAGGCGTGATTCTCGCTGGTGGGCGTGGAACTCGTATGGGCGGGCGAGATAAAGGTTTGCTAAAACTAAATGGTGTTACTTTAGTTGAACAAGTCATTGCTGCTTTACGCCCACAAATTGGGCAGCTTATGATAAGTGCTAATCGTAATTTAAAGCAATATGCACAATTATGTACTTGCCCAGTGCTAGTTGATACATTTGGGCATTATGATGGCCCCCTAGCGGGCATGGCAACGGCTTTGTCTTCGACAAAAACTGACTATATAGTATTTGCACCATGTGACTCGCCATTGCTCAGTTCGCAATTAGTTCAGCGGTTATATAATGCCTTAATTGAAAACAATGCCCAAGTAAGTGTAGCTCATGATGGCAAGCGTATTCATCCCGTATTTTCTTTGTTCAAACGCAGTTTATTGCCTAATTTATTAGCATTTTTAGACACTGGTAAACGTGGCGTACATAATTTTATAGTTCAACAGAACTTAGCAAAAGCGAATTTTTCTGATGTGCCTGAAACTTTTTTAAATATTAATACTCTTGATAAACTTAATGACTAAAGTTCCAATTTTAGGTTTTGTCGCCTACAGCGGTACTGGAAAAACCAGTTTATTATTACAAATAATACCGTTACTGAAGGCAAAAGGCTTACGCATTGGCATGATTAAACATAGCCACCACAAAAAATTTGATATTGATCATCCAGGGAAAGATAGCTATCGTCTCCGTAAAGCTGGAGCAGAGCAAATGCTAGTCGCTTCCCGCAAACGCTGGGCATTAATGGTAGAAATAGAAAATGAACTAGAGGAACCTAATTTAGCGGAATTGTTGACTCATTTAAATCAAGATGAATTAGATTTAATTTTGGTTGAAGGATTTAAACATGAAAACTATCCCAAAATTGAAGTGCATCGCCCTAGTTTAAATCGTCCTTTATTTCATCAAGATGATTCAATTATTGCCATTGCTTGCGACGCGCCATTGTCGCAAACCACAGATTTACCTGTATTGGATATGAATCAACCAGAGCAGGTAGTTAAGTTTATTGAAGAGCATATATTAGCTTAATTAATAATTCTAACTTTTAAACCTGACAGGTTTTTAAAACCTGTCAGGTTTGTCTAATAAATAGCTAGAAATTGATAAAACCATCTAAAATGAACTCATACTTACCCAATCCAAGCTATTTCACCACCTGTAAAAAATGTAAATGTGCATTAAAGATGGATAGCTATGCTATTGATACCAAATCATGTGAGAATAAACACACTTTTTTCTTTAAATGCCCAGAATGCAACGGTTTTACTGCAACTGCAATGGATAATATTCCACAAGAAATTTGGGCGGAATTTGTACCTAAAGATGAATTGGATGATTTAATTCGCAAATACAATCTGGCTAATAGAAAGTTCTAAGCACGGTTTATGGAATCTTAGCAAGCAATCGTGCCATGCGCCCCATCAAAAAATGGGTGAATCGACGTAAAAAACAAATGCAATCTTGCATAAACCTTAATTGCTTCTTCTTCATTTTTGAGCTTTTTATAATTATTAAACTCCGCTATCCATAATTGCATTAAATATTCCATATCTTCAGGCTTCGGGTAGCATTTATAAATAACTCGTTCATTTTGTTTACCTAGCATTATCTTCTTTTTTCCATTCTACAATTGGGCTATATATATCAAATACTACTTGAGTTTGCACAGCTTTGTGCAGATTAAAAATATCCTGTTTTTCCAGTGTTTCTTTGTCCAACAATTCATAAACCAAATCAATGGTACGGGCATGTCCAATGACTTCGTTGTGTTCCTGAATCGACTTTCCTTTATCGTTAAACCATACTCAATGATGAACTGAGTTTCTCCAAGGCTAATAGTATTACCTAGGACTTACGCTCTGACCACAATAGTTTTTTAGTTTTTTTAATAAAAACAAAATGTTAAATTTTATAACTGACTTGGAATCCAAACGAAGTAAGCGAAACGAAGTAAGCGAAGCTAAGCTAAAGCTTTGGAATCCAACTATGAAAAACCTACTTTTTTTTATTTCCGGACAACTCTAATCTTCAACTTGTTTTTTAGGTTTTAATACACCAAGTTTCCCATGCTTGCATTTTATGGAAATGGATATACTTAGCAACCCAATTACAGTATTATGCAGTTTCTGTATGGATAGAATAATGCAAGCTACGCATGATTTACCGCATTTTTGTGATAAAATTATTTTTTTTTATAATTTTATTCTTGACATAGATAAAATCAAAGAGTATTTTAATTAAAAAAGTCTAAATTTGACAGATAAAAAAAATAATATCAACAGTATAATGTTTTTTTTAGTGCAATTTGCCAGATTTATTACGGTGAATTATAATTGATTATTTTTTAAAAGATTTTTAATAAAAACAGGTTATCAGTATTTTTATGTTCATCAATAAATATTGGGGCAAAAGTACAGGATATTATTCTGCGGGCAAACTTGCCTGAGTGGTCGGATAATATCTAAGAATATTTGGGCAAATTTACCTGATAATAAAGTTAGCTGCCAAAGGAAGCTATGAGCATCGAATATAAAATTAACGCCCCCGTATCCACTGATCAATTCATTATCTACTTTAGGAGAGCGAAGGCCAGTCGAATATAAAGAGTGTATGGAAAGGATATTAAAGATATTTATTTGATAAGAATTCAAAAATGGTAAATAAAAATAAAATGCTTACAAAAGAATATATTTCAAAAGTAAAAGAAAATAGGAATGGTGATTAAACAAAACTCGTTGAAATGAAAAACGATGATAAAAGCATTGCTTTTCTCCTAGAAAATTTGGGCCCCAGAACTTTGATGATAGTTGGGTACAAGATTTCTTGCATAGCAAGAACAAAAAAATCAAACTGAATGCAATTAAAACACTTGGTAAAGTTAAAAACGAAAAAAATATATCCATTTTATTACAGATTGCAAAAACAGATGAATCAACTAAGGTTTGTAGAGAGGCTGTCTCATCTATTGGAAGAATGAAAAGTAAAAACGCAATTCCGGCATTAGTTGAAATGCTTAATGACAATGACCCTCAAATAATAAGCCAAGCAATAAGAGGGTTACTTGTTTTTAAAGGTGATAAAGAAATTGATGAAAAACTAAAAACTTTAATTAATCACGAAAACGAAACAATTCAAGCATTAAAAAGAAAGTAAATTTTTAACTCTTGATGAATTTCAAAAGGATATAAAATGAGTTTAGCTGAGCAAGTTACAAAAAATATTGTATGTAAGAAAACTTATAAATGGTAACGATTATATAATAGAGTTGTCCGGAAATAAAAACAGCCGGTTTTTCATAGTTGGAGTCCAAAACTTTAGCTTTGAATCAAGGAGAAAATAAAAAAATTGGAGTCCAAAGCTAAAGCTTTGGACTCCAAGGAGAAAATAAAAAAATTCGTTTGTCAATGCGTAAGTCCTATAACAAATCACTGCACTGGATTTTTACTCTGCTGCGTCAAAACCAGTGAGTTCAATCGTTAGACATTTGAAAAATGAGCCTCTATGAATCAATAACATTATTTGGAATCATGGTTGCACTTGCAGCAATACCAAGTACAAGTGTAGCTCTTGTAGTTTCACGCTCTATAACCTTGGGCGTTGCAAACGGTATTGCTGCATCTGCTGGTATTGTGTTCGGAGATTTGGTTTTTATCGCCTTGGCTATTTTAGGGCTAACTGTAGTGGCTGAGGGGATGGGAAGCTTGTTTATACTTATAAAGATATTAGGTGGTATTTATCTTTTATGGCTTGGTTTGTCGTTATTTTTTAAAAGTGATTCCGTAAAAATCACGGCAAGTAAAAATAGTAATAAACGAAGTTTAGTTGCCAGTTTCATGGCTGGCTTCATCCTGACGCTTGGAGATATTAAGGCCATTGTTTTTTATGCAAGCTTATTGCCTGTTTTTATAAATTTGTCTACTATCCAGGCTCCTGACATATCAGCGATAGCGTTCATAACTGTATTTAGCGTTGGCGGTGTTAAATCGATCTACGCCATTTTCGCAACCAAAGTGGCAATATATGCACAGAGAGTCAACATGGAAAAGCTAACTAGAAAAACGGCGGGTGGCCTTATGGTCAGTGCCGGAGCTTATTTAATTGTTAAAGCCTAACAATTGCGTTAACTCAGATTGGCAATTCCGCTCCGCTCTATTGCCAGCCGGTTACGTAACTCGTTATGCTGAAGAGGGAATCTAATGATAACAAAAGAAACAGCGGCACAATTTGCTCGTAACTGGGAAGCTTCTTGGAATTCCCATGATATCGACTGAATCATCAGTCATTATGCAAATAATATAGTTCTTGTATCTCCGATAGCAAGCAAACTTCTTGGCAAGCCGGAGGTGAAAGGCATTGATTTGGTTAGAAGTTATTTCGTGACGGGTTTGCAAGCATATCCTGATTTAAAATTTGACATTCTGGATGTGCTGCATGGTGTGGAAAGCATCGTCCTCCACTATATCAATCAAAATGGTATCAAGGCGAGCGAATTTATGCAGCTTGATAGTGAGGGCAAGGTATTCCGCATGTATGCACACTACAGCGATTGAGAACAAGGGGTATATGAAATGTCTTTTCGTAATCTGATTCTGACATCCCAGCAGATTGAGGAACTGGAATGTGAGAAAAGGGTGCATTTTTTGAACCCCAATGCGGAGAGGAGCAGGAAGACTATTGGTGATGAGGTAGGGCTTAGCAAAATCGGTGTGCACCTTGTTTATATCGAGCCAAGTAAGGACAGCACGGAATACCATAAACATTATAATGAAGAGGAATGTATATATGTATTATCAGGCAAGGGAACGCTCAGAATTGAGGATGAGGAATTCCCGTTCAAGAATGGCGATTTTGTTGGATTTCCTGCCAGCGGCACATGAACTGAAAAACACAGGCGATGAAACACTGGTCATCCTGGTG
>JALWSU010000475.1 GCA_026993485.1 Thiotrichaceae bacterium
AACATTTTGGCTTTAAACCGCAAGGATGTTGGCCATCCGAAGGTAGCTTGAGTGAACCAACTCTGCGCTTAATGGAAGAATTTGAACTGCGTTGGGTTGCTACAGGATCACAAGTTTGGAATAACAGTATTAAAAAATCAGGTCTTGATTCTGTCTCTTTACACCGTCCTTATTGTTTACCCGGTGGCAAAGTGCGTTGCTTTTTTCGTGATGATAATTTATCTGATTTAATAGGTTTTGAATATTCCAAATGGCATGGCGATGATGCGGTTGCGAATTTGGTACATCATTTAGAAAATATTGCCCGTTCTGCGAATGAAACTGGAGCGCATGTCACTTCTATCATTATGGATGGCGAAAATGCTTGGGAATCTTACCCAGAAAATGCCTATTATTTTCTCACTGCTCTCTACCAGAAACTCGCTAACCATCCCGAACTAGAATTAACTACCTTTTCTGACTCTCTGGATGCTGGAGTAACTGAATTACCGCATTTAGTAGCTGGTAGTTGGGTTTATGGCACTTTTTCCACTTGGATTGGCGATACGGCTAAAAATCGTGGCTGGGAAATGTTGATTGAGGCGAAACATGTATTTGATAGAATCATTCCCCGTTTAGGAGCGGCGGAACGAGAAGCTGCGGAACGTCAATTAGCCATTTGTGAAGGTTCAGATTGGTGTTGGTGGTTTGGTGATTATAATCCTAGCGATGCGGTGCGTGATTTTGAACGCTTGTATCGTTTACATTTAAAGCATTTATATATATTACTAGGCGAAACTCCACCTGCTTATTTAGAACATTCATTTACTCAAGGTGGTGGTAATCCTGCAATTGGTGGAACAATGCGTAAAGGAACGGAGGAAGGGGCATGAGTCTGAATCAGGACTTTTTCAATCAACGTAGAGCTGGGGTTTTACTACATCCCACCTCCCTCCCAGGTTCGCTGGGTAATGGTGATTTAGGTGAAGAAGCTTATCGTTTCGTCGACTTTCTTGCGGATTGTGGTTTTTCTATTTGGCAAATGTTACCTTTGGGAGCACCGCATGAAGACTTATCCCCATATCAATGTCAATCAGTACATGCCGCTAATCCCTTACTAATTAACTTGGAACGTTTAATTGAAAAAGGCTGGTTAAAAGAAGATTCCAAGATTCCCAATAACTTAACCCTAGAAGAATCAATTGCATATCGCCTTGCTCGTTTAAAGGATGCACGAATTGGTTTTATGAAACATGCGGGTGATGCTGCTCGTGCCGCTTTTGCAGAATTTATTGAAACTCATGCTTTCTGGTTAGAAGATTATGCCTTGTTTAGAGCTTTACAAGCAGAACATTATAAGCGATTAGATGCTGAAGCTTTAAAAGCGAAGAATGAAATTAAAGATAAAGCAATCTTGGAGAAGCGTTTACTTGAACTCAAAACAGAAAGGGGTTGGTGGGGATGGCCTCCAGAATTACGGGATCGGCACCCAGAAGCTTTGAAAGAAGCACAGCAACGTTTAGCCGAAGTAATTGAACAGCATCGTTTTGAACAGTTCGTATTTTTTGGACAATGGCACAAATTGAAACAATATGCCCATGACAAAGGCGTGTATTTATTTGGCGACATACCGATTTTTGTAGCCGAAGACAGCGTTGACGTTTGGGCAAGTCCAGAAAATTTCTTACTGGATGCAGAAAAACGCCCCACTATTGTAACAGGTGTTCCGCCAGATTATTTTTCCGCAACGGGACAACGCTGGGGTAATCCGCATTATAACTGGGATTATATGCAATCAAATGGATTTAGTTGGTGGATAGAACGATTAAAGGCGGCACATATTTTATTTGATGTAGCTAGAATTGACCATTTTCGGGGATTTGAAGCCTCATGGGCAATACCAGTTCATTGTGAAACTGCTATTGAGGGACATTGGATGAAAGTTCCAGGAGAGGCTTTATTTGAAACCTTAGCGCAAAGTGATATTAATTTACCATTAGTAGCAGAAGATTTGGGAATCATTACTGATGAAGTAAGGGCATTACGCGATAAGTTTGGCTTGCCAGGGATGAAAATTCTGCAATTTGCCTTTGAAGGAGGTCCTGATAATCCTTATTTGCCACATAACTATATAGAACGTTGTGTTGTCTACACTGGTACGCATGATAATAATACTAGCTTAGGTTGGTTTCAGGAACTTCCTGAACATATACGCCAATATGTGTGTGAATATCTTCATGCCAACCCTAATGATATGCCTTGGCCCTTAATAGAAGCTGCCTTTACCTCACGGGCAACTTGGGCAATTGTACCAATGCAAGATATATTAGAACTAGATGGCTCTCATCGTATGAATGTACCGGGTGTTGAAAAGGGCAATTGGCGTTGGCGTTTTGAATGGTCACAACTACCTGACGGAGTTCGTGACCGATTGCGGCATTATTGCGATTCTAATGGGAGAAGGGCTTAAATTTTAAGCTAATTATTGTCATTAATTTAAGAAAAACCTCCGAGGAAAACCATACCTCGGAGGTTATAAAACTAACGACCTCCGAGGTAATGCCTTTAAACCTCCGAGGAAAATCATACCTCGGAGGTTATAAAACTAACGACCTCCGAGGTAATGCCTTTAAACCTCCGAGGAAAACCATACCTCGGAGGTTATAAAACTAACGACCTCCGAG
>JALWSU010000476.1 GCA_026993485.1 Thiotrichaceae bacterium
TGCTATTACAGCCAAACCAAACAGAATTAATCCTATAAATTTAGAAAATAATGGAATTAAATCTTTTGTCCACATTTCATAAAAACGACTTTCTTTGTCTGTAGATTCTTTCCATAATTCCGTGAAAAACAACAGGATTCCTTGTGCAATTAACCAAGCTGCTAATACTAGGAAGAAAACAGTCAATTGTTTAATAACCATCCAAGCCATAGCTATATAACCAAGCAAGGCTAATATTGGAACTGCTAATATAGCTAAAAGCAATAACAAACTAATCAGACTAATTAGTAAACGCCAATAACCTGCTATTCCTTTCAGTAAATGATTCAACATCACTTTCCGCAAATTAAACAGGGGTAATACTAGTAAAGACAATAACAGCATAAATACTGTGTCTATTGTGTCAAGGGCTGCAACAGATAGTGCTAACATATTACTTTCAGGTTCAATATGAACCAAAGCTATGAAAATGCTCAGCAGTGCTAAGAAAATAGTTCTCCAACGCAATTTTTTATAAAGTTTCAAATCAACGTCTTCAAGCAATAAACGCCAGAAGTTAATCAGTATTTTGCTGACTATCCATGTAAATCCAAAAATAAATGCAATTGTAATTGTCAACTGATTTGCTTGAAGTTGCCATAAAAGTATGGAGATAATGCCAATTACAGCAATGCTAAATATATTCATTTTCAGTAGGCGCGTGCCTAATAAACGTTTTTCAATTGACGCTTTAATTTTTCTTCCTAACCAAACTAGTAGCCAGATAATAAATAGCAACCAAACTAATAGGATTGAAATTATCTTATACCATTGTTGCATAGAGGTTTGCTGAAATATCTGTTTCAGCTCATTTTGAATCAACTCAAATTCTTGTGTCAAAAAAACTGGTACCTGATTTACAGCTTTGACTAAATCTTGCCATTCGGCTTGATTAGTCGGTAATTGCCGCATTTTCCATAATGCTAAGTTCGATTGCTTTTTATAAGCCGCTTCAAGATGAAGCCAGGTTTTTTGCCCCTTTGCCTGTAAGGTAGGAATTTTTTCTAACTCTTTTTGTAAACTGGCTTTAAGATTTAGCAGAATTTGCTTGGCTTTTTGATTACTTGCTAAAGTTTCTCCGCTCAAACCCTCGCCACGTTGAGTCAAGACATTCTGTTGTTTATTTAAAATCGCAATTTTGCCTTGCAATAAGGTTTGCATATTATGAAGTTCATCTAATAAAGCATCAACTGAATCCATTGCGGCTTCAAGCTTTTCAAGCTGTTTTTGTGAAAATTTCTGTGTTGTTTCAGCAGGTTGTTCAGTTTGAGTTTGCAATAGTGTTAATTGTTTATCTATAGATTGTAGATTGACTTGACGCTCTACTTGTTGGGCTTGTTCATTTGCTGCCTGAATTTGTACTTTTAATAGTTCACGTTTAACGGCTGATTCATTAGAATCAGGTAGGCGATTTAATTGTATCCGCAAATCTGCGGCTTGTGCTAAAAACTCTTGCTGCTGTTTTTGCATATAAGCTTGCAAATTCAGTTTTTGACGCTCTGCCAGCACTGGCTGTAAGTTTTCATACCAACGAGTAGCAAGGGCTAATTGTTTTTTGCCTAGTTCAAGTTGTTGATTGAGAATTTTAAGCTCTTGTTCATCTAAAGCCAACAATTTTTCTTGTTGCTTAACTTTATTTTCCAATTCAACAATTTTTTGCTCTTGAACTGCTACTTCTTCACCAGTAGCTTTGCGAAGTTTTTCCAGCTTATCCTGCTGTTCTTTCAAAGCCAGACGTTTTTTCGCCAAGCTTGCAGTGGCATTTTGAATTTCTAAGTTCAAATTACTGACTTCAATTTCAGCTGCCTCTTTATCGATACCAGCTTGTTTAAATTGCTTAGAGAGTTCATCTACTGTTACTTCTACACTTTTGAGTTGAGCAATTTTATTATCTTGCTCAGTTTCCGCCATTTCTAAGGCTTGTTTTTGCTTTTCAAGACTAGCTTTTGCAAGCGCAATCATTTCTTGGCGTTTTTTAATTCGGAGTTCAAATGAGGCATTTTGTAGTTTCACATACCATTTTAGGGCTAAAGCCGTTTTTTGAGCAGCTAGGGTGATCTGTTTTTTGAGAATCTCAATATGGCGTTTTTCTAAGACAATTGCCTGTTGAGACTTGGCAAGTTGTTTTTGAACTTCATCAATATTTTGATTTTGAGCAATAGTGAGTTCAGCTCGTGGATATTTGGAGAGTTCTTCTAACTTGGTAGTGAGCGTTTTCAGAATTTCTTGTTGCTTTTTAAGTTGAGCTTGCGCTTGAGTTAGTTTTAAACGGAGTTGAGCAACTTTTTGACTAGCAGCTTGGTGTTTATCCGCAGCGGTTTGCAACATTTCATCAGTTACAGTTTTTAAAGCGGTGATGTTTTCACTTAGTGCCTGTTTTTCGGCAGGTAGCGTAGCTAAAGCTTTATCTAGCGATGCTTGTTGTGCTTCAAGCCATTCTGCGGTTATTGGTTCAGCGTTGACATTGAACAAACCAATTAGGCTCAAGCAAATTATGAGACTATATAGTATGAGTTTGGGTAAAGACATTAAAATCTCCAAAGGAAATAATAGATTTGTCCCTGCCCCCTCTCCTCCCTCCCTAATTTCCTCCAGTTGGGAGGGAGGGG
>JALWSU010000477.1 GCA_026993485.1 Thiotrichaceae bacterium
AAGGAGTGTTGATGAAAGCGGAACGTTTTATCTCAAAATATGGCAAAGAATATTTAGGCTATATTTTATGGTTTGATAAAGACAAATATTTTCCTTCTACAGATGCGAATTTAAAAAACCATCTTGAAGCTAAATCCAACGTAGAAATCTATATGAGTGAACCATGCGTAGAAAATTGGCTGCTTGCCCATTTTCAATCTATTAATTTATCACAAAATCGGGCTTGTGATTTTTATGAACAATTATTGAAAAAGTATATTCATGATTATGACAAAAATGACTGTTTGCTGCTAAAAAAATATATCAATAAGGAAAATATTGAAATTGCCATTAGGCATTACCCTAAAATTGGGGAAATTCCTCTAAAGTATTTTATAAATGCTTAGCTGGAAAGTTACTATAGCGTTACCTGATTTAGTTAAGTACAAACCTGCCAGGTTTTAAAAACCTGGCAGGTTTAATCGCTGTATTTTATACAAACGGGTAGTGCTATAGAATAACTATATGATAAAAAAAACACTTGTTTTTAAATTCAGACTATGATAAATTTACCCCCGTTCATAAGGATGGGCGCGTAGCTCAGTGGTAGAGCACTACCTTGACATGGTAGGGGTCGGTGGTTCAATCCCACTCGCACCCACCAATCCGTTTTCTCTAAAAGCACGCCGTGCTTTTTTCACTCCGTGCTTTTTTTATTTCTCTTTATTTCTCTCCTTTATTCCTGCTATGCCTATCATTACTTTGCCTGACGGCAGTCAACGAGAATTTAATCAACCTGTTACCGTTGCTGAGGTCGCCAGCAGTATCGGGGCGGGTCTTGCTAAAGCCGCTTTGGCGGGAAAAATCTCGGATCAGTTAGTCGATTTGTCAACTTTGATTGAGGATGATGTACAATTATCTATTATTACTGACCGCGATCCTGATGCTTTAGAAATTATACGTCATTCATGCGCTCATTTAATGGCTCAAGCAGTTAAAAGTCTATATCCATCTGCCCAAGTTACGATTGGACCAGTGATTGAAAATGGCTTTTATTATGATTTTGCTTATGACAAACATTTTACGCCCGAAGATTTAGAAAAAATTCAGGCTAAAATGGAAGAATTAGCCGCTAAAGATATACCAATAACACGTTCTATAATGCCACGCGATGAGGCATCTAAATTTTTTCGTGCCAAAGGTGAAAATTATAAGGCGGAAATTATTGAGTCTATTCCTAGCAATCAGCCAATTTCTTTGTATCAACAAGGCGATTTTATTGATTTATGCCGAGGGCCGCATGTGCCAAGTACGGGTAAGTTAAAAGCTTTTAAATTAACTAAATTAGCTGGCGCATATTGGCGTGGCGATTCTAATAATGAGATGTTGCAACGCATTTATGGCACCGCATGGGCGAATAAAAAAGCCCTTAAAGCTTATTTAAACCGCTTAGCAGAGGCCGAAAAGCGGGATCATCGTAAATTAGGCAAACGCTTGGATTTGTTTCATGTTCAAGAAGAAGCCCCAGGGATGGTCTTTTGGCACGATAAGGGCTGGACAATTTATTTAATCATACAAAATTATATTCGTCGCCAATTGCAAGCGCATGGTTATCAAGAAGTCAATACGCCGCAATTAGTTGACCGTTCCCTATGGGAAAAATCCGGGCATTGGGACAAGTTCGGCGATATGATTTTCACTACCCATTCTGAAAATCGAGATTATGCGATTAAACCTATGAACTGTCCTTGTCATGTTCAAATTTTTAATCAGGGACTAAAAAGTCATCATGATTTGCCCTTGAGAATGGCAGAATTTGGCTCTTGTCATCGCAATGAGCCGTCTGGGACTTTGCATGGTTTAATGCGAATTCGTAATTTTGTCCAAGATGATGCCCATATTTTTTGCACTGAGGATCAAATTCAAACGGAAGTATCTGATTTTATAGATTTATTATTTAAAGTATATGCTGATTTTGGTTTTAAAGATATTATAGTTAAATTATCTACTCGTCCAGAACAGCGCGTTGGTAGTGATGAAGTTTGGGATAAAGCCGAAACTGCTTTAGAATTAGCATTGAATCATAAAGATTTAAATTGGGAATTACAGCCCGGTGAAGGGGCGTTTTATGGACCAAAAATTGAATTTTCGCTCAAAGATTGCCTTGATCGCGTTTGGCAATGTGGTACGATTCAAGTTGATTTTTCTATGCCCGGACGTTTAGGTGCCAAATATGTTGCCTCTGATGGCAGTAAACAAGTCCCAGTAATGCTACATAGAGCCATTTTAGGTTCAATAGAGCGTTTTATTGGTATCCTAATTGAGGAATATGCTGGTGCCTTACCATTATGGCTTTCACCAGTACAAATTGCTATATTGACTATTACTGAGCAACATGTTGATTATGCTAAAAAAATAGAAAAACAATTAATTAAATTTGGATTTCGTGCGATTGCAGATTTGAGAAATGAAAAAATAGGGCTTAAAATTCGAGAGCATACTTTGCAAAAAGTCCCCTATCTTTTGATAGTGGGTGAACGTGAAATTGAAAACCAACAAGTAGCTGTGCGTTTATTAAAGGGTAAAGACAAAGGTGCTATGACACTTGATGCCTTTGTGGAAATATTAAACGCAGAAATGGCTGGTTATATTTAAGTAGATT
>JALWSU010000478.1 GCA_026993485.1 Thiotrichaceae bacterium
CAGTAAGTCATTGTTTGTAGGGGCAATCCCTTGTGGTTGCCCAATGAGGCGTGTCAGGATTAAACGCTATAAAATCAATTACTTAAATAGTTATGTATAAGAGAGTGCGCTGGAGCGTGGGAACGATAGTGCGTAACATCAGTAAAATAAAATAAAATCAAATAATTTTCATATTTAACACAACGAGGAAACTAAACAACATGAATATTTATTACGATAAAGACGCTGATCTTTCGCTAATAAAAAGCAAAAAGGTTGCCATTATAGGTTACGGTTCGCAAGGTCATGCTCATGCGAATAATTTGAAAGATTCTGGTGTAGACGTGGTTGTTGGATTGCGTAGCGATTCACCCTCAGTACACAAAGCAGAAGCTGCTGGATTAAAAACTAAATCCATTGGAGAAGCCGTAGCTTGGGCAGATGTAGTTATGGTTCTAGCACCCGATGAGCATCAGGCTAAACTTTATCGTGACAGTATTGCTCCAAATTTGAAACCCGGTTCAGCACTAGCGTTCGCGCATGGCTTTAATATTCATTTTGGGCAAATTGAACCATCTGAAGATGTTGACGTAATTATGATTGCGCCTAAAGGCCCCGGTCATTTAGTACGTTCTACTTATATACAAGGTGGCGGAGTTCCATCATTGATTGCGGTGCATCAAGATGCTACTGGAAATGCCAAAGAAATTGCCCTTGCTTATGCAAGTGCTAATGGCGGTGGACGTGCTGGAGTCATTGAAACTACTTTCCGCGAAGAAACTGAAACCGATTTATTTGGTGAACAAGCGGTATTATGTGGCGGAGTTACGGCTTTAACTCAAGCTGGATTTGAAACTTTGGTTGAAGCTGGTTATGCCCCAGAAATGGCTTATTTTGAATGCTTACACGAATTAAAATTAATTGTTGATTTAATGTATGAAGGCGGTATCGCTAATATGCGCTACTCCATTTCTAATACAGCTGAATATGGCGATTTAACTCGCGGCCCTCGCATTATAACTGCTGAAACCAAAAAGGAAATGGCGAAAATTCTCAAGGAAATTCAAACTGGCGAATTTGCGCGAGAATTTATTATGGAAAATCAAACTGGTCAACCGACTTTCAAAGCCAAACGCCGGATTGCTCGTGAACATCAATTAGAACAGGTTGGCGCCAAATTGCGTGATATGATGCCTTGGATTAAAGCTAATAAGCTGGTTGATAAGGACAAAAATTAAAATTTAACCTAAGAAACCTGACAGGTTTTAAAAACCTGTCAGGTTTGCCTTTAAAAATTATGACTGATGAAAACAACGTACCAGTACCAGTACCAGAACCAGTACCAGAACAACCAAAAAAGCGTCCTAGAGGCATTTACTTATTGCCGAATCTGTTCACCACTGCCGCCTTATTTTGTGGTTTTTATGCCATAGTTGGGGCAATCCAAGACCGTTTTGAAGTAGCAGCAATTGCTATTTTTATAGGAATGATACTTGATGGGCTTGATGGGCGTGTAGCTCGTATGACAAGTACAGAAAGTGCTTTTGGTGCCGAATACGATAGTCTTTCCGATTTAGTCTGTTTTGGACTAGCCCCCGCTTTATTAATGTATGAATGGTCATTATCTTCTTTAATCAGTGTCTCGAATTTATTAGGTAAACTGGGTTGGTTAGCCGCTTTTATTTATACAGCTTCAACCGCACTACGTTTAGCGCGTTTTAATACTCAAATTGGAAAAGTAGATAAAGCCTATTTTCGCGGATTACCCAGTCCAGCAGCAGCAGCAGTAATGGCAGGATTTGTATGGGTTTGTACCAATTATAAATTAGATGGCGCAAGTTTAGTTTGGGTAGCATGGGTAATTACAATAATGACAGGTTTTCTAATGGTTAGCCCATTCCGCTATCATAGTTTTAAAAATTTAGATTTCAAACGAGTGCCTTTTATAACCGCATCCGTTATCGTGATGCTCTTTGCGCTAGTATCAATTGATCCACCACAAGTTTTATTTGTGTGTTTTTTTATTTATGCCCTTTCTGGACCATTTTTCAGTCTCTTACAGTTCCGAAAACGTAGAAAAGCAGCAGCTAGTTTGCCTACAACTAAATCTGATTAATTTTAATTAATTACTGAAATGCCATTAACAAATTCTTCCGCAAAAACTATAGCTCATGTTTTAATAGAGGCATTACCTTATATCAATCGTTTTGCTGGCAAAACTTTTGTCATCAAATATGGTGGCAATGCGATGGTAGACGAAAAGCTCAAAAAAAGTTTTGCTCGTGACGTAGTTTTAATGAAACGAGTAGGTATGAATCCCATTGTAGTTCATGGAGGCGGCCCCCAAATTGCTGATTTATTAAAGCGTTTAGGAAAAGAAACCGAATTTATTCAAGGAATGCGTGTTACCGATACTGAAACAATGGACGTTGTACAAATGGTACTTGGAGGCTTAGTAAATAAGCAAATTGTCACCTCGATAAATTGCCAATCTGGCAATGCTGTGGGGCTAACGGGTAAAGATGCTCAATTAATTCACGCTAGAAAATTAACTTTTAGCCAAGATAATCCTGAAATGAAAAGTTCAGAAATCATAGACATAGGACATGTTGGCGAAGTTAGTAGTATTGATACTGCTGTAATTGATTTATTAATCAAAGGAGATTTTATTCCAGTCATAGCCCCCATTGGAGTCGGTGAAGATGGACAATCATATAATATCAATGCTGATTTAGTTGCAGGCAAATTAGCAGAAGTACTTCAAGCAGAAAAATTAATGTTATTAACCAATACTAAGGGAGTTCTCAATCAACAAGGAGAATTATTAACTGGATTAAAAGCCCCCCTAGTGCAAAGCTTGATTGAAGATGGAACTATTCAAGGAGGCATGTTGCCGAAAATACATTGTGCTTTAGATGCAGTTCAAAGTGGAGTACAAACAGCCCATATTATCGACGGGCGCGTGGAACATGCAGTATTATTGGAAATTTTTACTAATGAAGGAGTGGGAACTTTGATTAAAAGGTGAACTGGGTTAATTTTACTGTTAATATCAATTCGTTAATGCCATTAAGTTAAGAAAAACCTGACAGGTTTTAAAAACCTGTCAGGTTTAATTTATTTTGGAGTTTCAAAGACCTCCGAGGTTTTGAAAACCTCGGAGGTCTGATTTTAAGGCTTAACTTAATGGCATTGAAGCTCCTGCTTGGGAACGAGTAAAAACGAGTAAAAGATTTTTTTAATTCTGCAAATTCTAAAATTCTGTAAATTCTGATTCGGACTTTATTTTTATTTAACTATCAACAAAATATGCTAAAACAATATCAACAACACTGTAAAGAACGTGCAGCTCAAGCTCTTCCACCGTTACCCTTAAATGCTGAACAAGTAGCAAGTATTGTCGAAGCTCTAAAAAATCCACAAGCAGAAAATCAAGCTGAATTGCTTGATTTACTTACTCACCGTGTGCCACCAGGTGTAGATGAAGCCGCTTATGTTAAAGCTAGCTTTCTCGCTGATGTTGCTAAAGGCAATACAGAATGTCCCATAATCACGCCAATAGCCGCAACGGAACTATTGGGTACTATGCTTGGTGGCTATAATATTCAACCCCTGATTGACTTACTTGATGATAACACAAATACAGTCGCCCCCATCGCTTGCAAAGCTTTATCACATACCCTACTAGTTTTTGATGCCTATCATGACGTTTTAGAAAAAGCTAAAACTAATGAATATGCACAAAAAGTTATCAAATCATGGGCAGAAGCTGAATGGTTTACCACTAAACCTCGTTTAGCTCAAAGTATCACTGTCACCGTTTTTAAAGTTCCAGGTGAAACTAATACTGATGACTTATCCCCAGCTTCCGAAGCTTGGAGCCGTCCCGATATTCCACTCCATGCCAAATCTATGCTGTCCCATAAAATGCCTAACGGGCTAGAAATCATTGCTCAACTCAAAGAAAAAGGTCATCCCATAGCCTATGTTGGCGATGTAGTTGGCACCGGCTCCTCGCGTAAATCCGCAATTAACTCATTACTTTGGCATATTGGACATGACATACCTTACGTCCCCAATAAACGCCAAGGTGGAGTCATATTAGCGGGAAACATGGCACCGATTTTCTTTAATACTGCTGAAGATTCAGGCGCATTGCCCATAGAATGCGATGTAACTAAACTCAATAATGGCGACGTTATCACCATTTACCCCTATGAAGGACGCATCGTCAATGAAAACGGCGAAGAAATCACCAAATTTGAACTGCGTCCAATTACACTACCCGATGAAGTGCAAGCTGGCGGACGCATACCCTTAATTATCGGGCGTAGTCTCACAGACAAAGCATTACAAGCAGCCTCCCCCATATTCATTCGCCCAGCTCCAACCCAAGCATCTGATAAAGGCTTTACCTTAGCCCAAAAAATAATCGGAAAAGCCTGCGGAGTCAAAGGCATACGTCCAGGAACCTATTGCGAACCCAAAATTACCACAGTCGGATCACAAGATACCACTGGACCGATGACACGCGACGAACTCAAAGAACTTGCCTGCTTAGGATTCTCAGCCGATTTAGTCATGCAAAGCTTTTGTCACACCGCCGCCTATCCCAAACCCATAGATATTAAAGTACAACACGAACTACCCGATTTTATCCGCACCCGCGGCGGCGTTTCACTACGTCCAGGCGATGGCATTATCCACTCTTGGCTGAATCGCATGATACTTCCAGATACTGTTGGCACAGGTGGAGACTCACACACCCGCTTCCCCATAGGCATCAGCTTCCCAGCAGGTTCAGGCTTAGTCGCATTTGCTGCCGCCTTAGGCGTAATGCCAATAGATATGCCAGAATCAGTGCTAGTACGCTTCAAAGGCGAAATGCAACCCGGCATCACCCTACGCGATCTCGTCAATGCCATACCCTACGTTGCCATCCAAAAAGGCTTACTAACCGTCGCCAAAGAAAACAAGAAAAATATCTTTTCTGGACGAGTATTAGAAATAGAAGGCTTGCCACAACTAAAAGTTGAACAAGCCTTTGAATTTGCAGATGCATCTGCCGAACGCTCCGCCAATGGCTGCACCGTGCGTTTAGACAAAGAACCCATCATCGAATACTTAAGCTCCAATATCACCCTACTAAAATGGATGATTGCTGATGGCTACGGCGATGCACGTAGCTTACAACGGCGAATTGAAGCTATGGAAGCTTGGATAAAAAACCCAGTTCTACTAGAAGCCGATCCTGATGCCGAATACGCCGCAACTATTGAAATAAATCTCAATGAAATCACCGAACCACTACTAGCTTGCCCCAACGATCCTGATGATATAAAAACACTCTCCGAAGTATCAGGAACCAAAATTGACGAAGTCTTCATAGGCTCTTGCATGACCAACATTGGTCATTACCGCGCCGCAGCAAAAGTGCTAGAAAAAGTCAACAATGTTCCCACCCGATTATGGATAGCACCACCAACACGCATGGACGAACATCAACTCATTGAAGAAGGCAACTACTCAATATTTGGACAAGCAGGAGCGCGTATGGAAATGCCCGGCTGCTCCCTATGTATGGGCAATCAGGCACGAGTAAGGGAAGGCTCAACAGTAGTTTCTACATCAACACGTAATTTCCCCAACCGCTTAGGCAAAGATGCCAATGTGTATTTATCATCAGCAGAACTCGCCGCTGTTGCAGCTAAATTAGGACAATTACCCAGCATTGAAGAATATCAACAAAATGTAGAAATGATTGCAGCAGAATCGGAGACAATTTATCGTTATTTGAATTTTCACCAGATGGCAGAATATAAATCAGTTTAACTCCGACTAAAAATCAATCTAAATCAAAGCAATCACAAAAATCATAACAATCACAGTTCAGACAAGAACTATTAATTGTCTGAACTGTGATTGATTTGATTAATTGATTAACTTTGATTAAAAATAAATCTAAACCAGTAATGAAATAATAAAACCTGACAGGTTTACTTGTGATTTTCTGTAGTTGCTCAAAGCTCAACTTTTTAACAACTCAATTAATTTAGAAAATTTCTTCAAACTTGTTACAATTTGTTCAATCTCAAAATTCTGGGTAAATTCACCCAATCTTTTCGCATAAGAAACTAATTCGGAAACTTGATAAGATTCACCTAATTTGATTAAATCCTTATAAAATATTTCGATATCATCCATATCTAATATTCCTTGAAGCTCTTCAGATTGGGGTAAAAAGTTTTGTTCTAAAGTTTCTATTAATTCTGGAGAAACTAAATTACTCAAATGCTGAGGTTCAAATTCTAGCGGTTCGGTTTTAGATGTTTTAACTTCAATAGTTGTATAGTTTAAATAATGTGATAATTCATTTAAAAGCGCTGATATTTGAATTGGTTTAAATAATACCCCATTAAAAAGATTATGCGATTTTATTTGAGATTGCTCATCTATTAGCGTCGCAGTTAAAGCAATCACCGGTATATTTTCAGTAATAGAATTATGTTTTAATAGTTTTGTCGCCTCATAACCATCCATAATAGGCATTCTTAAATCCATTATAATCAAATCAGGATGGTATTTCTCCGCAAGAATTAAGCCCATTTTTCCATCCTCAGCTTCTATAACTTCTAAATTCACTTGGGATAAACATTCGCGAATCACATAACGATTAGATTCAGCATCATCAACAACTAGTATTTTAGCAGGCTCAAAAGAAATATTGAATCTATCATCAAAAACATTGCTATTCTGTTTTTCTGTTGGTATCACATGCACATGCGATACTTTAACATCCCGCAAAGTAATATTAAACCTACTTCCAACACCAACTTTACTACTAAGTGAAATCTGACCATTCATCAAATTAACTAATCTTTTACATATAGCTAATCCCAGCCCCGTACCACCATACTTTCTCGTGCTTTGCCCATCCATTTGTTGGAAAGATTCAAAAATTTTTTCTTGCTGCTCTTTAGGAATACCAATGCCAGTATCCGCCACTGTAATGATTAAATCAACCAATTCCTTATTAGCCTTGTTGCACTGACGAACGCTAACAATTATTTTACCCTGTTCAGTGAATTTCATAGCATTACTGATTAAATTTATCAAAACTTGCCGTAAGCGATTCTCATCCAATATCAAGGCAGATGACAATTTGTCATCAAGCTGAATTTGAAAATCCAATCCTTTTTCTGCCATTTTTATAGCAAACAAGCGTTTTAAGTCAGAGAACATTAATTTAGGATTAATCGTTTCAGCACAAATTTCTAATTGCCCAGCTTCAATTTTTGCAAGATCAAGTATATCATTAATCAAAGCTAACAAGGTTTTTCCTGCGGTTTTAATTGACTCAAGATAACTTTTATGTTTTTGATTTGTCAACTGATTTGATAACAGTTCAGAAAAGCCAATAATAGCATTCATAGGAGTACGAATTTCATGGCTCATATTTGCTAAAAATTCGCTTTTCGCACGATTAGCAGCATCAGCAGCTTCTTTAGCTTCTTGGAGTTCAGCTTCTATCCGTTGACGTTGAATCATTTCTAAGCGGAGTTCATTCCTTTCTTGGCGTAATTCTTGCTCTAATCGGCTTGATTCCGTCACATCTTTTGTAGTCAGCAATAAAATACCATCCAAAGGCTGACACGATTCTACTTGCAAGTCAAAATAGCAATCTTCTCCATCAATTGTCTGATGGTAAATTTGATAAATGATAAGTGGTTGTGTATTTTTGTTTTTAATTAACTTTTGCAGGATTTCCTCATAACCAATCAACACCCCAAACACCTCAGTGATTAATTGATTGGATAAATCAATAGGTGCATTAGCTGATAGCCATCGACGCAAGGCTTGATTATTTCCTATAATAGTTAGTTTGTTATTAACTAAAGCATATCCAGTTTCATGGCACATTGATGAAGATTTCATAACCAAGATTTCATTAATTTGGGAATCTGTATCAATTTGGCTTTCTTGATAATTTAATATACTTAATTGATTAAATTCCTGTTGTATTTCTTGTATTTTTTTGTGTTCAGCACTAGCATCAAACATTAATACATAAACATGATTATCCAAAGGCAGAATGTGTATATGTGCACTATTTCCATTTTCAAAGCGCACAAACTCCAATACTTGAATCTGAGGAACACACAACATCCCTTCAAGAAAACTTAATTGCTCCACTATAGGATTTCCAGCAACTAAATTTGTCAATCCATAATCTTGAGGTTCTCCCCACCACTCGACTAAATTAGCCTGCTCATCAATATGTATGACAAGAAGATTGTCTGATAATCGTATTGAATTGATATAGTTGGTAATACTTAATGGGATTGTGTTCATAAAATCTACTAAGGCCAAAAATCCATATCTATAATCTGTGTATCTTTCCAAGGACAATTTTCGGGAAATACTGATTCAGACAAGCCAATTTCATCAGCAGCATCACCCCTTGCGAGCTCATAAGCATCTGCTATCACTTCATTTAACTTGCTTCTTAAACTGGAGCTTTGTTGTAATCTTTTTACAATTCTTCGCCGCTGTTCTTTAATCGTCAGAATCCAACTACGTGTTCGGAGATTAGGTTGATATTGCCATTTAAGCAAATGCATTAGTAATACTGTTAATCGAGATTCTAATTCTCGTAATTCAGAATTACCCATACTTTCTATTTCCTCTATCAACCGTTCTAAATCTATTTCATCAAACCGTTTCGAGCTGAGTAAGCTAATCTGTTGCTGTGTCCAACCATAAAAATCTTGTTGCTTAATAATTTGAGAATCCATAAATACCGACCATATCATATATAATATCCTAACTTTTCAACATTTTTGTTGCTAATTCCAAAAAAGCCAATTCAACATTCAAACCAGTTTTCGCACTGGTTTGTAATATCTTCCATCCTAGCTGTTCTTTTTCAAAAATTAGAGTTTCATCCAATTCCCATTCTCCCTCCAAATCAGCTTTATTCAATAAGACAATAAAAGGTTTTTCTCCCTGTTGCTTGATAATAGCTTGATGCAAATGAATAGCGCTATACCATGTTGGGCGGCGTGTACCATCCACAACGAATAAAAAACCCATTGCCCCACGTAAATAAGAAACAGTTGTAGTCGCCAACGCATCATTGCCAGCAATATCCCATAAAATCAATTTCACTTCTTGCCCATCAGCTAATTTCACTAATTTGGTATCTATTTTAACACCCACAGTAGTCAAATACTTTTCTGAAAAAGTTTGACGCACAAAGCGAGCAACTAAACTAGTTTTCCCCACGCCAAAATCACCAATCATACAAATCTTTTTTTGTACTATTGCCATTTTTTGTTAATCTCTTTCTATTTTTACTTTAAAAGTCACATTTCTAAAATTTGGATTCGGTTTAGTTTCACCAAAACGTATAATTTTGGGTTGAATTATTATCAACTTGCTCTTTTCTATTCCACGACTATGTAACCAATTCAGTACGGCTTCCGCACGTTGTTGAGCTAATTTTTCATTATAAAGCTTTGTGCCAATACCGTCAGTATTTCCAATAATAATTAAGCGAACCGATTGATGTAATAAGCTAGTCATAGCTATAACTTCTTGTATTTGCTGAAATAAACTATCCAATGTTTTCAACTGTGCCGGGCTAAATTCATTTTTTTGAGAAAAATAGATTGTTGTTTTTTCAATCGCTGATATTATTAACAACCTTTCTTGTTCTACATCCCTTAAACCGCCAGTATCAAACTTAGCAAAACCTACTGTAGATAAATTTGCTAATTGTTGTTTTAAGCTCTTAAAGGTTGCCGAATCGACAGCACCTACGACTTGCAAAATTCTGTTATGGACATTTAAACTAATATTATCAAATTGCGCCAATTCGCGTTCAGCTAATGCTAATAAAAATTGATCAGTTTCCATTAATTCATCAAACTCAACTCGCTCAATTCCTGGAACAACTCCTATTGTGAGAAAATTTTTCACCCTATTTATCCAATCAGGTAAAGCATGACCACTTAAATATAAAACCTTACCTTGCAAACTCAGAGAAACAGTCGCAGGTGGTTTTAAATGCTGTCGCAAACGTTTTACGACAAATTGCGGCGTTAAATCTTGATAAGGAATCCAAGAACTCTCAATATCCTCGTCACCAAGTTTAAAACGTCGAGCTATTTCTAAAGGATCAGTAGCCAATGGATCACGCATTCCATAAACAAATAATTTATCATTCTGAGGTTTCGTCGAAATAACCACAACACCTGGTTCGGCTTGCAAAGCATCAATATACTTGGTTAAATTTCGATTATACTGAAAAGACGAATAAGCCCAGCCTATAGCTACTAACAAAATCACACTAAGTATGCCTATTAATACTGGAGATACTGAGCGCGACTTTGCCGTATTTTTGGATTCTGATTGTAAGGTTTTCTCTAACAAAGGTTTGCAGGGTTGTAACGACTGATTATCCCCTT
>JALWSU010000479.1:0-5656 GCA_026993485.1 Thiotrichaceae bacterium
CAATTATTTATATTAAGTTTTTTCAATAACTACAGGGATGAGTTATAAAAGCAGATAAAAACACTTAGATTTTTGCCTTATCCATTCTTATAACTCATCCCTGTAGTAAAAAAAAATACGCGATTCACTACTTAAGTAGCCTTTTGAGATAAAAAATCATTAATTGATTAAAATCAATCTTGAGTAAATTTTGTCAAGCAAAAAAAACTTGATAGTCGAGTAAAACCCACCACTACATAACCAAAACCAAAAATGCTAACATACACTCAAACTAACCCCCCCCATAACATAACTAAAAACAAAATTATGAACGATGAACAACTACTACGTTACAGCCGACAAATTTTACTACCTCAAATCGAAATAGAAGGGCAAGAGCGTCTACTCAACTCAACAATCCTAATTATTGGACTAGGCGGCTTAGGCTCACCCGCCGCCATGTACCTAGCAGCAGCAGGAATAGGACACCTAATCCTCTGTGACTATGACAACATCGACCTCAGCAACTTACAACGCCAAATAATTCATACAACTCAAGACATCGGCAAACCCAAAATAGAATCAGCCCGTAAACGCCTAATAGCCCTAAACCCACAAATAAAAGTTACAACCCTAAACAAACAACTAAACCAAAACAACTTAAACCAACAAATAACCAACGTCGACATAGTACTAGACTGCACCGACAACCTACCCACACGCTTAGCCATCAATCAAGCCTGCGTCCAAACCAAAACCCCCCTAATATCCGGAGCCGCCACACGCATAGAAGGACAACTCAGCGTATTTAAAGGCTACCTACCCCACAGCCCCTGCTACAAATGCCTATACCCCAACGACGAACAACTCACCGAAACCTGTAGCCAAACAGGAATACTAGCACCACTAGTCGGCATAATCGGCAGCCTACAAGCCCTAGAAGCCATGAAACTCATAATGAACCTCGGCAAAACACTAACCGGAGAAGTCCTACTACTTGACGGCTTAACAATGGAAATTAACCGCATCAAACTAACCAAAAATCCCAACTGCCCAATCTGTCAATAAAAAATAGACTTATTCCTGAATAAGGTTTCTCCCTCTTTATACATAACAACCGATTGCCCCTACAATAAATCATTGTTTGTAAGGGCAATCCCTTGTAGTTGCCCTGTGGGGTTAGGGAGAGGGAGAAATCCCTACATATAAAAAAACAACCAACCCTAAACAAATGAACCTCAAACAACAACAAAAAAAACTCAACCAACAACAAAAAAAACTCAACCAAATCAAAACACTAACCACCAAAATTCACACCAGCAAAAAATACAGCTTTGCATGGTTCAACAGCCTACTACAACTAGAATA
This sequence comes from Thiotrichaceae bacterium, assembly GCA_026993485.1. Lineage (GTDB taxonomy): Bacteria > Pseudomonadota > Gammaproteobacteria > Beggiatoales > Beggiatoaceae > JAUXCJ01. The sequence goes on from JALWSU010000479.1 coordinate 1,348, forward strand.
CCTCCTAACCAACAAACAAACCGACACAACCACACAACCCCCCCACTTCATCCTAAAAACACTACAACAAGAATTCCAAAACCTAAAATTCAACCAACACTACGACTTAAAACAAAACCTACCCAAAAACATCAAATACATCATCGGCCCCCCCGGCACCGGCAAAACCACCTACCTAATCCAAAACCACCTAACACCACAAAAAACCAACAACCAAAAAATCTTAATCCTAACCCCCACAAACAAAGCCGCCGACATACTAACCAGCAAAATTCTAAGCGAAACAACAACCAACAACATAATTCGCTTTGGCATCACCCAAGAACCACAAATCAAACAAGCCGGCATATTAAAAAACACCCACACACAAATAAGCAAAATCAAACAATGCTTACTAATAACCACAACCGCCCGATTCATATACGACGGCTTCAAAACCACCCAACTAAAAAACTACAAATGGGACCAAATCCTAATTGACGAAGCCTCAATGATAAACCTAGCAGAAATCACCTACATCCTATACCAACAAAAACCCAACCACTTCATAATAGCCGGCGACCCCTACCAAATTCAACCCATAGTAAAAGCACAACAATGGCAAAACGAAAACATCTACACCATAACCAACCTAACCAACCTAAAAACCCCCCCAAGCACCCACAAAATCACCAACCTAACCACCCAATACCGAAGCCTACCCCCAATCGGAACCCTACTCAGCCACTACAGCTACAACGGCACACTAAAACCTCACCGCTCAATAACCGAAACCAAATTCAAAATCCAACCAATCACCATAATCAAATACCCAAACAACCAAAACCAACTCTACCGCCCCAGACGACTAAAAAACGGCAGCACCTACCACATCTACTCAGCCATACTAACAACAGAACTAACACTATACCTAACAACCAAACTACCCCAAACAACCAAAATCGGCATAATCAGCCCCTACCAAGCACAAGCCAACCTAATAGAACAACTACTAACAACCCAACTAAGCAACACCCCCCAAATAACCACAGGAACAATACACAAATTTCAAGGAGACGAATTCGACATAGTACTAAACACAATCAACCTACCCCCAAAAAACAACCCCAAAATCTTCCCAAATAGACAACACATAATAAACGTAGCCATAAGCCGCGCCAAAAATCACATAATCATAATAATTCCAGAAACCCCCAAAATAGAACAACTAACAAAACTAGAACAACTAATACTCAACAACCAAGAAATCCAACCCCACTCAAAACTATACACAGCAACCCAACTAGAAGAAAAAATCAACGAAAAAAACTACATAGAAAAAAACACACAAATAACCGAACGGCAAAACATCAACGTCTACACAGGCAACACCAAATATAAATATGAAATCAGAATAGACAAAAATGGGATAGACATACGAATTAACAACAAATAATTGGAATCCAAAACTAAAGCCTTGAACTCCAATATAAAGGGCAACCACAAGGGATTGCCCCTACATCACTGTTTGTAGGGGCAATCCCTTGTGGTTGCCCATCTGTTTGTAGGGGCAATCCCTTGTGGTTGCCCATCTGTTTGTAGGGGCAATCCCTTGTGGTTGCCCATCTGTTTGTAGGGGCAATCCCTTGTGGTTGCCCATCTGTTTGTAAGGGCAATCCCTTGTGGTTGCCCATCAGGCAAAATCTCAAAAAACTCATAGTTCAGTACTTATAATTTCTGCTTCAGAACTTAATGGTTTTTCGAGTTCAGTTCCAGTCTCTGAAACTGGTGTTGGAATCCCATCAATAAGCTTCGTACCAGTTTCCTCAGCAAGCTTTTGCGCTAAAATCTGTGTATCTAAAGTACCATAAGCTTTATAAGTTTTAACTACCAAAGCCAGTGCTAAGGCTTGAACTCCGACTCCAATTACAATCGCTGTTAGCACTAAAGCTTGTGGAATCGGATCAACCATAGCCGCTATTGGTAGTTCTCCATTAACTAAAATCGGTGCAACTGCTTCACCTCGATAACCAATCGTGATTAAAAACAAATTAATCCCCGACTCTAACAACATTAATCCGAAAATAATCCGAATCAAATGCCGAAATGTAACTATTGCAAAAATGCCTAATATAATTAAACCAATAGCTCCAATATAAGAAATAAAATAAACTAATTCGGTTTCTAGTGTCATATTAATCACTCGCCTCAATTTCATGCAAATGCGCCAACAATCCCGCCAATTCGGCACCTACTTTTAACCCTACCGCCAAATAAAGCAAAGGTAAGCTACCTGCTGAAAATAAATCACCAACTTCACCCATACCAAATAAAGGAACTAAAAAATCACCCTCACCAAAAAGCCCAAATAATCCAATCAAAATAAAACTTGCCCCTGCCAAACCTTCAATAGCACTACTGACACGATGATTTAATGGACTAGCTGGAGAAGCTAATATTGGTACAAAAAAAGCTGCGGCTAAAATCGCTCCGCCTTGAAATCCACCACCAGGAGTTAAATGCCCATGTAAGATAATATAAGCACCCAACAAAATCAGAAACGGGAATAATACATCTGCCGCGCCACGCAAAATAAAACCAGCATCAGGATCATACTTAGCACCAGAACGGCGTTGCCCTAAAACTAAACCCGCTCCAGTTGCCGCCACAAATAAAATTGTCAATTCACCTAAAGTGTCTAAACCACGATAGGCTAAAACGACAGAAGTTACAATATTAGCAGTTCCAACTTGCTCTGGAGCAGCGGCTAAAATGCTTGCACCTACGCCACCAGTAACTAATTGTTCTACAAAAAAAATTTTTATCAATGCCAATAATAACAAGCTCAGCCCAATTACAAAAATCAGACTACTAAATTCACGAAAATTCATAATTTATCCTTCTTAGTATCAAGTTTCCAAAGCCCCACACGACGCAAAGTTAAAGCAAAAATAACACTACTCACTCCAGCACCCACAGCCGCCTCAGCCAAAGCCACATCAGGAGCTTGCAAAGCCACAAATAACACCGACAAAGCTAAAGAAACTACCGAAGCCGCCGCAGTCACAGCCAAAAAATCTTTCAAAAACAGCACCGCAACCGCCGCACCAAGCATTACCACAACACTGATTAAAACTACCCAAACTAACATTTATAAATTCTCCGACTTCTGATTTTCTAACTTTTGAAAAGGTTTCACCCCCGCCAAATAAGCCGCACGAGCTATCGTAGAAGAACTAACAGGCGAAGTAAATAAAATAAACAGCCCAATTAACAACAACTTAGGCCACCAATTCGGATTATGAACCGCAACACCAATCAATAAAGCCAAAGAACCCAACGTCACCGCCTTAGTTCCAGCTTGAATACGATTATAAACATCTGGCATTCGTACTAAACCTAATGCACCTAAAAATAAAAAGGCTGCACCTAATAAAATCAAACTATTTCCTAGTATTATCATAATCAACTCGCTTACCTGAACCCTCAATAGCCCGCGCAATCGCCACCACACCAACAAAAGCTAAGGCAGCATAAACTAAAGCAATATCTAAAAAAATCGGATTATCAAACTCACTAGCCAGCCATACTAAAGCTGCTGTAGAAATCACAACTAAAGTATCAGCAGCCACGACACGATCAGGCACTGTAGGCCCACGAAACATACGCCACAAAGCCAAAAATGAACCACTAATTATTAAAACAAAAGCCAAATAAATCATAAAACCAATTCCCGCAAATAACGTTCAAAAGACTCAGCAATCGCATGAGTAGCATGTTCCAAATCCCTTCCCGGTGAACTATCTACCCAATGCACTAATAAATGCTCACCGACTACATCCACAGTTAAAGTCCCTGGAGTCAGAGTAATACTATTAGCTAATATCAATTTACCTAACGACGACTGAAGCTGCGTTTTTACCTCAACCACAGCAGGATTAATCGGCAAACTCGGCGACAAGACACGACGCGCCATATCAATATTAGCCCGTAACAACGCCAGCAAAAATACCCCTAAATAACGCAACAAAAACAATGGAGTAGCCCAATGAAATTTAATATCATCTAAAAAACTCAAATGACTGCTTGACAGCCACACAGTAAATACAACCACCAAAAAGCCAACAAATATTTCACTAAAATTAAAAGTACCCACCAACAACAACCAAATGATAAACAGGATTATAGTTGCCACAACAAAACGCCGCTGTCGAGGTTCATTTTTGAGATCAATTTTGCGATATTCTTCTAATAGATAATGAGAAAAATCCTGATAGCGTGGCAAAATTTTAGTTTGCCACGAATTACTCAGCATTTTTTGTTCTTGTTT
>JALWSU010000479.1:5666-10402 GCA_026993485.1 Thiotrichaceae bacterium
TTTTGTGCTTAACCACCTAAATCCACTAACTGTTTAATTTTATTAATATTAGTCTGATTCGGATTTTTGGAATTAGAGGGCATGGGAGAATTGTTTGTCATAATCTCTCCAGTTGAAAATAAAAAAAATCTTATGGTAGCAGTTTATTAACTTAAGTTGCAAAAAATCTAGCTTTTTAGATAAAAATTTTACTATCGTTCCCACGCTGGAGGAGGGCAACCACAAGGGATTGCCCCTACAAACAATGATTTACTGTAGGGGCAAACCTTTATGGATGCCCAGTAGGGGCAAACTGGTTACCCCCATAAATTTATCAATGGATAATGATAAATTATGATATATTGTTAAATGCTAATATTCGACAATCTAAAAAATAAAGGTTGAACTATGGAAGACCCTACAATTCATTCTGATAGAAATATTGGTCATATTGAAGTTAAAAATACCACTTGTTATATGTGTGCATGTCGTTGTGGTATTCGTGTAACTTTACGTGATGGTGAAATACGTTATATTCAAGGTAATCCCGAACATCCATTAAATCATGGCGTTATGTGTGCCAAAGGCGCATCAGGCATTATGAAGCAATATTCGCCAGCCCGTTTAACGAAACCCTTGCGGCGTAAACCTGGTACCGAGCGGGGCGCATATCAATTTGAAGAAATTTCTTGGGATGAAACCTTTGATATTTTGGAAAAACGCTTGGCTAAATTACGCGCTGAAGATCCGAAAAAATTCGCCCTCTTTACCGGGCGGGATCAAATGCAAGCCCTAACAGGTATGTTTGCAAAACAATTTGGTACGCCTAATTATGCGGCTCACGGAGGTTTTTGTTCCGTCAATTTAGCTGCTGGTTTAATTTACACAATGGGCGGATCGTTTTGGGAATTTGGTGGCCCAGATTTAGAACGGGCAAAATTATTTGTAATGATTGGTACAGCCGAAGACCATCATTCAAATCCGATGAAAATCGAACTATCTAAATTTAAACGAAATGGCGGGCGTTTTATTTCGATTAATCCAGTACGTACTGGGTATTCAGCCATAGCCGACGAATGGGTACCAATTAAAACAGGCACAGATGGCGCATTACTGCTAGCCTTAATTCATGAATTAATCAAACAAGGCTTATATGACCGTGACTTTGTAGTCCAATATACCAATGCAGCGGAACTGGTTAATATTGACAGCAATAGTACTGAAAATGGCATGTTTATACGTTTTGAAGTGCCACCAGAAGAAGGTTGCTTTGACCCACAAAATAAATTATGGTGGGACATGGAATTAGATAAACCAGTTTCTACACATACCGAAGGAGTTGATCCCCATTTATTAGGAGAATTCAAACTTGATGACGGCACACCAGTAAAACCCGCCTTTCAACTACTAAAAGAAAGAGTTGACAAATACACACCTGAATGGGCTGCCAAAATAACAGGAATTCCAGCCAAAACAATCCGCCGCTTAGCTTATGAAATGGGAATAACTGCCCGCGATCATAAAATTGAACTACCAATTGCATGGACAGACTGTTGGGATAAAGATCACGAAACAGTAACAGGTAATCCAATAGCATTTCACGCTATGCGCGGACTTGCGGCTCATTCCAACGGTTTTCATACAATTCGAGCCTTAGGTATTTTAATGACATTATTAGGTACAATTGATCGTCCAGGCGGATATCGTCATCGTCCTCCATTTCCACGCCCAATTCCACCCTGCGCCAAACCACCTAAATCTCCAGAAGCCGTACAAGCAGGCGAACCACTTGATGGGATGCCCTTGGGTTGGCCAGCCGATCCTGATGATTTATTCGTTGATGACAAAGGAGAACCAGTTCGGCTTGATAAAGCCTTTTCTTGGGAATATCCGCTATCAGTACATGGCATTATGCACAATGTCATTACTAACGCATGGCGCGGCGATCCGTATCCAATTGACACTTTAATGATTTTTATGGCGAATATGGCTTGGAATTCTACTATGAATACTAGTGATGTTCGTAAGATGCTTACAGATAAAGATGACAAGGGAGAATATAAAATCCCATTTATCGTTGTCGCAGATGCTTACCAATCAGAAATGGTTGGCTTTGCCGATCTAATCTTACCTGATACTACTTATCTGGAACGACATGATGTCATGTCAATGCTAGATAGACCGATTTCTGAATATGATGGCCCAGTTGATTCAGTGCGTATTCCTATTTTGCCGCCAAAAGGAGATTGTAAACCCTTTCAAGAAGTATTAATTGAATTAGGTTCTCGATTACAACTACCAGTTTTTGTCAATGAAGATGGTTCAGCTAAATATAAGAATTATCCAGATTTTATTGTCAATTTTGAAACAACTCCAGGTTCAGGTATCGGCTTTCTTGCAGGCTGGCGTGGCAAAGACGGTAAAAAATTCATGCGCGGCGAACCGAATCAGCGGCAATGGCAAATGTATGAACAAAATAATAGTGTTTTTCATTATAAATTGCCGAAATCCTACCAATATATGCGAAACTGGAATAAAGGCTATCTAAATTGGGCACGACATCATGGCTTAGTTCGCTACGCCGAACCGATTAACATCCATATTTACTCCGAAGTACTGCAAAAATTCCGTTTAGCCGCACAAGGCAAATGGGACGGCAAGCAACCACCAGATCACTTACGCGATAGGGTAGAAACTTATTTTGATCCCCTACCATTTTACTATGAACCACTAGAAGCCCAGCTAGTAGATACAAACCGCTTTCCACTAACAGCGATAACGCAACGCCCAATGGCAATGTATCATTCCTGGGATTCTCAAAATGCTTGGCTGCGACAAATTCATACATATAACAAATTATATGTGAATCCAGAATTAGGTCGTACCAATGGCTTTAAAGATGGCGACTGGGTTTGGGTAGAATCCCATCATAAGCGGATACGCTGCCAATGTATTTTCAGTGAAGCAGTAGAACCAGGCACAGTTTGGACATGGAATGCTATTGGAAAAGCCGCAGGAGCCTGGGGACTCTCTCCGAAAGCTAATGAATCACAACAAGGTTTCTTGCTAAATCATGTGATAGCAGAAGAATTACCACCTCACCAACACGGCGAACATATATCAAATTCTGATCCAATAACAGGACAAGCAGCTTGGTATGATGTGCGAGTGCGTGTTTATAAGGCATCACCAGATAAACCTGCCAAAACTTCACCTCAGTTTAAACCGATGAAACCACTTCCAGGGATGGAGAAAAAAGCTGCTAAGAGAAAATGGCAAGCTTATTTCGCGGGGAATTTTAGGAAAAAATAATCTTTAACTTTTTCCTAGTACCCACGCTGGAGCGACACTGCCATTAAATTAAGCCAAACCTGACAGGTTTTTAAAACCTGTCAGGTTTTTTTTCGTTTTCCTAGTACCCACGCTGGAGCGACACTGCCATAGTATTAAAGAAGAATGGAGTACAACGAATGGAAAACAACGAATAAAAACCAATCATTTAGATCATAACTTGTAAAAGTTTTTATTCGTTGTCTAACATTCGTTGTACTATTTTCAGGGCTTAAAAGCAAAAGTGTATTTATTATGGTATTTATCCTGATATAGAATGTGATAGGAGTTATGACAGATTTAATCGCACCCACTGGGGATGTAGGTGGAAAACCAACTGGTAATCCTGCACCAGAAATTGGTAGTCAGAAACACTCTCATAAAAGAGAAAACCAAGCCGCAGAAATACTCGCTGCGAATGGCTATCAAGTTGAACAAAACCCAGGTACATTGCCAAATGGCAAAAACCCTGACTATAAAATTGAAGGAAAGTATTTTGATTGTTTTTCGCCAACATCCAATAATCTCAATCAAATTCGTTGGGGAATTTCGCATAAAATCAAAAGTGGGCAAACAGAAAGAATTATCCTTAATTTGGATGATAGTATTTTTGAACCAGTTGAGATAATTGATATCCTGTCGCGTAAACCCAAACAAGGATTGAAGGAACTTATAGCTATTAAAGGTGGAAAAATCACCAGGGTTTTTCCTTAATTTTAATTTCAGTAAAGAGTTATACTAATGGCATTAGACTACTATTTAATTATCCAAAACACAAACAATGAAATTGAACCAGATCAAGTGAAAGAATCTTTGCGCCAAGCTTTTTCTCTGCAAACAAATCAAATTTCTGGATTTTTAATCAGCGTGGGAATAACAATTAATGTTTTTAAAGAAGAAGAAGATGAAGATTCTTTATTTGAGAATAGTTCATACCCTGACATTTGCGTTTCTTTTCGCATTGATAAGTTTGAACACTCTGAAACTGGCATGAATACTATGCTAAAGATGGTAATTTGGTTAATGTCTTATTTGAAAAATAATCTCATTTTTTTATTGGATGAGCAGCCAATTTTTAAAAGATTATCAAGCCAATTGAGTCTCAATAATGAAACTGATTTTTGGAATCCATCAATATTAGCAGTTCCAAATCAGTCATCTCAAGCGACTCCTATGGCAATAAATGTAGGGTAAATAGTAACTTGGAGTCCAAAGCTTTAGCTTTAGCTACGCTTACTTCGTTTGGGCGACCAGCCAAAGCTAAAGCTTTGGACTCCAACTATGCCTGCTTTTTTTCTTGCGCTCCAGCGTAGGAACGAGAATACATCTAAATAATGACAGTATTTGGTATAATTATTCTTCCACTTTCACAAAAAATCAATTATGAGACATTTTAGCTCTTATGGTCCAGTAAATTCCAAAGCCCA
>JALWSU010000480.1 GCA_026993485.1 Thiotrichaceae bacterium
TTTTTAATTTCCCCAGCATAGCTAGTTCCACCAATCAAAACCAATTTTTTGGCAAAATTGACAACAATAAAGGTTTCAGAATTGGTTCCATGTGTGCTAGGGCTGGCATGGAAATCAGGAGCATCAATTACGGTGAATTCTGGAACATGCGTTTTTAACTCTTCAGGCGTTGCACGAATGAACATATTACGCGCAAACAGATTGTGCCAAGCATATTGAGTGATAATCCGAACTGGCATACGATGTTCAGGAGACGCACCAGCAAAACAATCTTGTACATAAACATCTTTGGCTTCTAAATGCAAACTTATACCACGATGCAGTGCCTCAAAATGCTCTTCTGATATTGGACGATTAATTTTACCCCACCAAATATCTTTTTCAGTGCTAGGTTCTTTAACCGTAAATTTATCATTAGCCGAACGTCCTGTGTGATGTCCAGTACGAACCACCAATGGGCCTAAGTGAGCTAGAATCCCTTCACCACGCTTAATAACTTGCTCATACAAAGAAGGAGTATTCAAATTCCAATAAATATCATTTAAATTCGAGAGTCCATGATTTTCTAATCCATAACTACTATGTTCATCGCCACGAAAAACGTGCATTTGTTGCTCCTATAAGTATTGAAAGAAATGTGTCTATAGTATTTCAGAAAAATAATTTAAGTCTAAACGAAGTCAGCGTAGCTAAACCTCCGAGGTTTTGAAAACCTCGGAGGTTTTTGGCCAAAATATTTCTCTAAAATATTATATTTATATCAATAGTTCGAATAGTTTTTTAAGTTTGTCAGTACGCTCTGCTTACTTCGTCGCAACGAAGAAAGCGGAGCGTACTGACAAATAATGTTTTCTCTTAAAATCAAAATGTTATAAACAAACGAACTATTGTTATATATATAATAAATATATTTTTAAACTCATTAGCTAACACATTTTATATTATAATATTTAAATAGTCAAAAATTGGGTAAGTAAGTTTGCCTTACCAGACTATTAGCGTTTATAATAAAAAATTATCAAAATAATTTATGGAGTTTTGAATGACTGATACAGCTTTAAGTATTGGCGGTAAAAATTATAGTTCACGTTTACTTGTAGGTACTGGTAAATATAAAGATTTAGAAGAAACTCGCTTAGCTATTGAAGCCAGTGGTGCAGAAATTGTGACAGTGGCGATTCGGCGTACTAATATTGGGCAAAATGCTGATGAGCCAAATTTATTAGATGTGATTTCGCCTGATAAATATACTATTTTGCCCAATACCGCAGGATGTTATACCACAAAAGATGCAGTGCGTACTTGTCAATTAGCGCGAGAATTACTTGATGGGCATTCATTGGTTAAATTGGAAGTGTTAGGCGATGCAAAAACCTTATTTCCCGATGTAACTGCGACATTAGAAGCTGCTGAAATTTTAGTCAAAGACGGCTTTCAAGTGATGGTATATACCAATGATGATCCAATTATTGCCAAACGTCTGGAAGAGCTAGGCTGTGTTGCCGTGATGCCATTAGCCGCTCCGATAGGTTCAGGCTTTGGTATCCGTAATCCTTTTAATATTGTAACAATTATTGAAAACGCCCAAGTACCGATTTTAGTCGATGCTGGAGTTGGTACAGCCTCAGATGCAGCGATAGCAATGGAATTAGGCAGCGATGGCGTATTAATGAATACTGCAATAGCAGCCGCTAAACAGCCGATTTTAATGGCTTCAGCAATGAAAAAGGCGATTGAAGCTGGACGAGAGGCTTTTCTAGCCGGGCGTATGCCGCGTAAACGTTATGGCAGTGCTTCTTCACCTTTAGAAGGTTTATTTTTTTAGTCAGAAGTGAATTTAAGTCATGATTCCGAGTTTTGTCCGTCGTAAAGGACGTATTAGCAAGGCTCAGCAACGAGCTTTGGATACATTATGGCCTCGCTATGGTATTGAACTTAATCAAGTATTAGATTTAGAAACTTTATTCGGGAGACCAGCAGAAAAACATTTAGAAATCGGCTTTGGTAGAGGTGATGCTTTAATCGCAATGGCAAAAGCACATCCTGAACATGATTATCTCGGAATTGATATTTATCGTCCAGGCATTGGTTATTTATTATTACAAATAGAAGCAGCAAAACTAACCAATGTGCGGATTATTTCTGCCGATGCGGTGGAAGTTTTGCAACAATATTTGCCTCCACATTGCTTAGATGCGGTTTACCTGTTTTTTCCCGATCCTTGGCCAAAAAAGCGTCATCATAAACGGCGATTAGTACAAGCAGAGTTTTTAAAATTATTAGCACAACGCTTGAAATCAGGCGCAATTTTTCATTTAGCCACCGATTGGGAAAATTATGCCGAACAAATGTTACTAGAATTAGAAGCCGCCCCTGATTTTATTAATACGATGCCAGCAGGAGGATTTGCACCTCGCCCGCCAGAACGGCCATTGACTAAATTTGAACAACGAGGATTGCGTTTAGGGCATGGAGTCTGGGATTTAGTTTATCAGCGTCGTGAGATTTGAGATTTTCATCTAGAACTTTGAGGTTTTATAGCACTACCCGTTTGTATAAAATACAGCGTACCAACCTGCCAGGTTTTTAAAACCTGGCAGGTTTGTACTTAACTAAATCGGGTAA
>JALWSU010000481.1 GCA_026993485.1 Thiotrichaceae bacterium
AAAATACAGCGATTAAACCTGCTAGGTTTTTAAAACCTGGCAGGTTTGTACTTAACTAAATCGGGTAACGCTATATATACACAAGGGCAACCGATTGCCCCTACATCATTGTTTGTAGGGGCAATCCCTTGTGGTTGCCCTGTGAGGCGTTCCAGCGGGAGGGGGATGAAACAAAAAATTTTTGATTTAAACCGCAATCCGTTGATAATAACGCGCTCGATAAAGTAATCGTTGTTGATCCTCAGAATCGGTAAATTTGGAGCGATCATGCAAAACATTATTACAAATCAAACCTTGTCCAGCTTGCAAAGTGGCTCTAAAAATATAGTTTGAATCACTATCGAGCGTATTTGCTAAAAATTGCACTGCTGCTTGTGTAATTTTATCAGTTTTCCAATTTATAGAGCGTGTCCGTTTGGTATAACGCATGTGAAGATTACCAAAATTATCTAAGGAAAAAACTGGGCCACAACGATTCGGGCGAATTTCTTCACCTTTTGTTATATTAGGCGGAATGCACATGACATCAGGCTGCATTAAGGCATGGATATAATCTGGATTTTCGTCGCGTAACAGGATATAGGCGATTTCATGATCGAGTAAAGCATTTTCTCCTCCCTGTTTGGCACTGCGTACACAATGCAAAATCAAACCATAAATTTGCTTATCAAGTGGATTATAATAACCATCTGTGTGCCAATGAATTTGGTGATTAGTGTAGGGAATATAAGTTTGTCGTTTTCCATCTTCTGCGGCTGCGACGGTTAAGGAAGTGATGGCATCGTCATCTGCACACATATTATTATCTAATTGGGTGAGATTGAATTGTTTACCCAATTGACGAGGAATTTCTTTGTCTTCAGTTTTTAGCGGACTAGCATAAATCGCCATATTAGCTGCTTGACAATGTGCTAAAATTGCAGCATGTTCAGCCTTTGTTAATTGGCGCGGATCATTAACTTCTACAATTAAGTCAGATATATTGTTGGGGTAATTTTCTAATTTACGTTCTCGCCATGCTTGATAAGCGGTTTCATTGTCCAAATTAAAAGGGCTATTCTGAATCAAGATATTTATCCTTATTTAGTGTGTGTGAAATTGAAATTTTTCATTATACATCAATTTTTTATTATATTTTTTTCTTAAGGAGCTAATTATTATGCAAAAACGTTTTTCGTTTGGAGGAATATTGCTATTGTTGTTTTTTTGGCAATTTTCTCAATTTTCTTATGCTGATTTACCACGTAGTGTGGGAAGTCAAGCTTTACCTAGCCTTGCCCCCATGTTGACAAAAGTCATGCCAGCAGTGGTGAATATTTCAGCTAGTGCTCGTTCTAGTCTAGCTGATAGTCCATTACTCAATGATCCGTTTTTTCGTCGTTTTTTCAAATTTCCAGAACAAAAACGGCAGAAAAAACAAAGTCGCGGTTCTGGTGTAATTATTGATGCTCGCAAGGGTTATGTTATAACCAATAATCATGTTATTGAAAAAGCTGATAAAATTTCTGTTACCCTACTAAATGGGCGCGAATTGAAAGCGAGGCTGATCGGGGTTGATCCGGAAACTGATATTGCCCTATTAAAAGTACCTACAGGTAATTTACAAGCTTTGCGCTTGGGAGATTCTGATCGTTTACGAGTTGGCGATTTTGTAGTAGCGATTGGTAATCCGTTTGGTTTAGGGCAAACAGTGACATCTGGTATTGTCAGTGCTTTAGGTCGTAGCGGCTTGGGTATTGAAGGTTATGAGGATTTTATTCAGACAGATGCTTCGATTAATCCGGGTAATTCGGGTGGAGCTTTAGTCGATTTAAATGGCAAATTAATTGGTATTAATACAGCGATTCTTGCTCCTGGCGGCGGAAATGTTGGGATAGGTTTTGCCATTCCAATTAATATGGTTAAGAAAGTTGTAGAGCATTTGGTGAAATATGGTGAAGTACGGCGTGGAGTGTTAGGCGTACAAATACAGGATTTAACTTACGATTTAATCAAAGCCTTTGGTTTAAAACCCAACCAAAAAGGGGCTTTAGTTGTTAAAGTTGAACCTGGTTCTGCGGCTGAGCGGGCTGGTTTACGCAGGAGTGATATTATTATTGCTGTCAATGGTAAAAGCATTGAATCTAGTAGTGATCTTCGGAATCATATTGGCTTATCATATATTGGTGAACGTGTCAGAATCACTTTAATACGGAATGGGCGTATCCGTAATTTATACGCTGTTGTCGCTGATAATAGAGTTCAAGGTAGCAAAATTAGCCGATATTTGAACGGTGCTACTTTAAAGGAAACTAGTAAGGGTATAAAAGTCTACAAAGTGATTCGTGGTAGTAATGCTTGGAATTTAGGCTTACGTAAGGGAGACATTATTGTTGGATTTAATCGTCGAGAGCTTAATGATTTGAATGATTTGGCGAATCGTTTTAAACACCAAAGAGCTCGCTCGATTCAACTCAAGCGCGGGGATGAACTTGTGTCTATTTGGTTACAGTGAGATTTTTTCTCGTTAATTTAAGATAAACCTCCGAGGTTTCCAAAACCTTGGAGGTTTTAAGTCAATGTAAAAACTAAACCTCCGAGGTTTCCAAAACCTTGGAGGTTTTAAGTCAATGTAAAAACTAAA
>JALWSU010000482.1 GCA_026993485.1 Thiotrichaceae bacterium
TTAAGTGACAGACATTACCGAGAACCAAGGTAATAACAAAGGTGATAGATGGTTTATCACCTTAGGGAGCTTGCCCCTTAAACATAACCAAAGCCTATTTTGTGGTTTTGGCGTTTTAAAGTAAGAGGTGCTGAACAATTTGGTCATGTTCGTGGCTATACTATCATTTAATTAAACCTAAAACAGCCCGCTTCCATCCATTAGATGAAAGCGGGCTGTTTTTTGGGGCTGAGTAGTTACAAATAATCTTACTTCGTTTGGACTCCAACCTAATTTCAATTCAAAAAAACAGGTAAAACAACAAAATGACTGAAACCATTGTAGGCATTGACTTAGGCACCACTAACTCTGAAATTGCCATTGTACAAAATGGCAAAGTAACAGTAATTGAAAATGCTGGACGCAAAATTGTCCCCTCTTTTGTGGGCATCGCTGATAATAACGAGATTTTAGTTGGAGAAACCGCTAAAAATCAATATATTCTCTATCCAGAACGCACGATAAAATCCATCAAACGCTTGATGGGGGAAGAAACTAAGGTTGAAATGGCAGGGCAAGCCTATACACCACAAGAAGTTTCCGCCATCATCCTCAAACATCTTAAAGGTATTGCCGAAACTTACTTAAACCAGCCAGTAAAAAAAGCCGTCATTACTGTGCCAGCTTATTTTTCCGACTCACAGCGTCAAGCCACCCGCGAAGCTGGAGAAATAGCAGGTTTAGAAGTAGTCAGAATGATCAACGAACCAACCGCTGCGGCTTTATCTTATGAAGCGGCTCAAAAAGCCCATAAACGCATTTTAGTCTACGACTTGGGCGGTGGAACTTTTGATGTTTCAGTAGTTAGCATTGAAGACGACGTAGTTGAAGTTGTCGCCAGTCATGGTAATAACAAATTAGGCGGAGACGATTTTGACCAAAAAATCATTGATTTTATTGTCAAACATATCAAAGACAAAACCGGGCTAGATATACAAGAATCACGCAAAGCAATGGCACGGATTAATCGAGCTGCTGAAGCTGCTAAGCGAGCCTTATCTGATCAACCCTTTGTTATGATTGAAGAAGAATATTTAGAAGAGCATGAAGGGGCGCCAATTCATCTCTCGCTAGAACTCTCCAGAACTGACTATGAAGAAATGATTGCAAACTATATCGACGAAACCTTAGAAGCAGTACACATTGCCCTCAACGGTGCCAATCTTACCGCTTCTGATATTGATGAAATTTTACTCGTTGGCGGCAGTACTCGTACCCCCATAGTTAGCCAACGCCTAACCGAAGAATTTCGCCTAGAACCTCATATAGAAGTTGATCCCGACTTATGCGTAGCCAGTGGTGCCGCAATTCAAGCCGCCATGATTGCAGGGGATGACATATCAGCATCCGCCGTCTTAGTTGATATTACACCTTATACTTATGGTACCAGTGCGCTTGGTGAATTAAATGGTGAAATTTATCCCTATAAATATGTGCCAATTATCCACAAAAACAGTGCTTTACCTTTAAGCAAAAGCGAAGTCTTTTTCACCATGAGGGACAACCAAGAAGCGGTAGAAGTCAAAATTTTTCAAGGAGAAGATGATGATGCCTTGAATAATATTCAAATTGGCGAGTTCACAGTCGAAGGATTAAGCCAAGTACCAGAAGGAAATCCGATTATAATCAGCCTAGCACTAGATTTAAATGGTATTTTGCACGTATCCGCTAAGGAAAAAAACACTGGACTAGAAAAATCTATAGTCATCGACAATGCCATATCTAGGTTTGAAGGAGAAAAAATGGAAGCCGCTAAAAAGCGGATTAACCAAATCTTTGGAGAACAAACCACAGAAGGAATCATTATAGATCAACAAACCGATGATAATCATATAATTGTGCAAGCCCGTGCGCTGGTAGAAAAAGCCGAACGTATGCTAGAAGAAGCCTCCCCAGAAGATCGAGAAGACATGGTAAATATGATTGAATCCATAAACGATGCCATAGCCAAACCAGCCATAGCAGACTTAAAAGAACCAATGGATCAACTATCTGATATACTTTTCTATCTGGAGTCATAATGGAACGTTGTCCCATTTGCAAAGCCCGCCTAAAAACTGGCACAACTTGCCCCCGTTGCGGCGCAGATATTTCAACCCCATTGAAGATTGAACACCAAGCAGAAATATTGTTAAATCATGCGCTCAAACAACTAGAAATTGGCAACTTGAATGCCGCCAAGCAGGCTGTAGAACAATCTATAGAATTAAAAGTCGAACCGCTGGGATTAGCCTTGCGGGGGTTTATAGGCTCAATGGCATCGACTTAAATTCGTCGTTCCTAAGTTTTTTACTCGTTCCCACGTCCCAGCGTCACTGCCATTAAGTTAAGCCAAACCTGATAGGTTTTAAAAACCTGTTAGGTTTAATTTCTATTGGAGTTTCAAAGACCTCTGAGATTTTAAAAACCTCGGAGAACTGATTTTCGCCACTCGTTCACAAGCGGGAGCTCACTCTCTTATACACAAGGGCAACCGATTGCCCCTACATCATTGTTTGTAGGGGCAATCCCTTGTGGTTGCCCTGTGAAGCGTTTCATGATTAAACGCAATTAAATCAATTATTTAAAAACTTATGTATAAGAGAGTGAGCGGGAGCTTGGGAACTTATTCAGTCGATGAACATCGTCACCGGCACACCAAAAAACTTAGAAAAACCTTTAATCTGATCAATAGTCATGGCGCGTTTTTCATTGAGCAATTCAGAAAGGATATTGGGTGGCGCAATTTTAAACAAGTCTTTTTGTTTAACACTGTGTATCATCATCAGATTAGCCAAAACTTCGCTAGGCTTCATCCTTGGCAAATCAAATTGCTCATTCTCAAATTCTTCGATGCGATCAGAAATAGCGTTAGCAAAAAACATGACAATATCATCTTCACTTTTAGCCATATCCATCAATTCATCCATTACTTTGGCACGTTCTAATACCTCATCTTCCGTTTCAATAGGATACTGGCTGTAACGGGTAAGCTTCACAAGAATCGGTGCAAAATTTTCTAGTGCAGCTGACATCTGCTTGAAGAGTTCATTTAGAACTGTCGTTTCAATTGGATGTAGGCTTTTATCACGCATATCTGCTTTCTCTAACATTACGGTTTGACCTTTGTTTTCCACCATTTATCGTACTCGGCATGAGAATCAACCTCACGTATAAATATCTTGTTTGTAGCAGCCTGAATTCTAGTGACGAGCCGACATTTATTTTTATGTATATCAAATATGTATATATCAAAATTACCTTTGAACGCGGCATCAGTCACTTTTCTTGCAGGAATACGATCAACATTCCAACCACTGGCTTTTTCCCAAATGTGTTTGATTTGCTGGTAAGATTTAAAGTTAATATCCTTTTGCTTGAATATTTCAAGCCACAATTGAAGTCCAAACTGCCATTGTGGATGCTCTTTGATGGCTTGTTTGATCCTCTTTTGAGTAATGATTCTCACAGATATTCCTTGTATATTCTTTAAATATATAGTCGGTAAAAATATCTATATTTGTGTACATGTCTATAAAAAAGGTTAGATAAATTTAGCTTGACTCAAATGACATTTTCGAGTATTGTGTGCACAGCGTTTTCAAGTACTCTTGGCCACGTTTAACGTTGGGACTCAATGTGAGTCAGACATAGAGTTTGTTGGAAAACGCTTGGGGGTGGCGGTGTGGTGATGCCGGTTAAAAATTAAAAAGTAACCCTAAGCTTAGGCGAGGGGATAATGGGCTGATTCTCCCTTCCCTTATTCACATCAATCTATACTATTTACATAATCTGTAATATGTTGATAGATGTCAATAGAATTGTTATCTAGGTTATTAGTTTATAACTCCCATAATGGGAGTGTAAGCTGAACTTGCACGTTTTTGTTCAAGTTAAGCTTGAACTCCAAACTAAACCAGCGTTTCATAACACCAAATAATGAAATTATTACCTACCGTTATTGAGATGTTACTTAAAATTTATAAATTACTTGGAATCCAAAGCTAAAGCTTTGGACTCCAAGCTTAATTACATATTTTACTCGTTCCCACGCTCCAGCGTCACTGCCATGGTATTAATAGATGGAGTACAACGAATGGAAAACAACGAATCAAAACCAAATCATTTAGTTCATGATTTATAAAAGGTTTTATTCGTTGTCTGAGATTCGCTGTACTCTTTTCAGGGCTTAATACCATGGCAGTGACGCTGCTCCAGCGTCGAATCTTGCAGGACAAATAAATTAAGCCAAACCTGTCAGGTTTAAATTCTATTGGAGTTTCAAAGACCTCTGAAATTTTAAAAACCTCGGAGGTCTGATTTTCGCCACTCGTTCCCAAGCCAGAGCTTGGAAACGAGAAAAAATACCTTAATTGGTACTTAGTTTTATAAGCTCCGAGGTATGGTTTTTCTCGGAGGATTTTCTTAACTGAATGGCATTGACGCTGGAGCCATAATCAAACAATTTTTTTCAAGCAGGCAATTGGCAAAGGTTGGGTTAAGAAATCAAATAACATCTGTAAAATCGTATCTTTACTTATAAATATATTGCTAATCCATATAACTGCTTTCACACTGCGTCTAGAGATTTTAACTTGTTTACCCTCCGAAAAATTCAATCGCTTATTAATGCGCCTCAAAGTCAATATAGCCATACCTAAAGCCCACAAACAAAAACGCCGAATACCTTTTTCATGAGCAGGAATTAATAAAATATAATGTAAAGCATTATGCAAATGAGTATGAGCAATCCCAATTAATATTGACAAACCCTCAGCAAAAGCAGGATGACCAGGAGTTAAATTTTTCAAATCAAATCCAAGTTCAGCAAACACATCACGCGGCAACCAACAAACCCCTCGCTCCTGATCCTCCCACAAATCTTTAAGAATATTAGTCATTTGTAATGCTTGACCAAAAGAAACCGCCAACACATATAAATCTGCCTTTTTCTCATTAATTTCTGACGAATACTCACAAAAGAAATTTGTCAGCATTTCGCCCACCACTCCAGCAACATGATAACAATAACGATCCAATTCATCCACATTTTTTAAGCCATCCAAACCACTATTTTCTTGAAACTCAGCCATCCCTGTTACCATAATACCTAAACAACGCCGCAAAGCCTCCTGTTGTTCAACTGTAAAACTATGAGTTAAACGAATTACACGCGGCAAATTCAAAATTAAATCTTTCTCCGCTGCCGAAGTACAATCAGAAAAACAAGGAAATAAATTTTGACTCAAAACCTCTGGACTAGACTCACCCGCAACCACCTCAAGAAACTCATCAGAAAACTTTCTTTTTTGACTCCACGTCAAATTCGGCTCATCTTCTATAGTATCAGCAACACGACATAACAAATAAGCATTACCAACCACCCTATCCAAAGGAACCGGCAACTCAGGAATCGTCAAAGCAAAAGTACGAGAAACCTCAACTAAAATCCGATCTTGATACTCCTCATCACTACAATAATGGCTCATTGCTATCATCTACCAGAATCAAAAGCACTTAAAAAATAATTTTCAGGAAACTTCTCAGTAATCATCATAACCGCCTGACTATTAGAAAAAACACAATAAGTACGAAAAAATAAACTTACATCATCATCAAGCTGAAAATAAAAAGATAACTCATCACTTGGTGACTCTTTACCTGAATCCACTATCTCCTTAAACGACTCAACTCGATGTTCAAACCAAAGCTTACCAATAGGAGTTTGAGTTTTAAGTAGTTCATTCCTAAAATCCTCATCAAGTCTATCTAAAACTACAATAGAATCAGCAAAAATAAAATTTTTACGACTAACTTGCCCCCTAAGTAAAATTTTTCTCTCAATTACTTCAACACCTTTTTTCAACTCCATAACTGGAATATCTTCCTCAAGACAAACTAAAGCCTCCGAAAGTTTCACCAACTCAATCGGCTCAGACAAATAGCTCTCCAATATATCCGTAACAGTACCATCTGTTGTTAATAAAATTCGTTGAAAAACACTTAAATTAGATAGTTCTATATGATGACGACTCAGGCTCTTTTGTAAATCAGTTCTCATAATTATTGTAATAATTGATTTCTTCAATTAACTTATATTCCTTAAGATTAAAAAGGCACATCCTCATATAAAATATCCTCCAAAGATAAATCATCTAAAAACTCCTCATCCAAAAACTCCTCAATTTTTAACACTTCTCCACAAAGCAGCTTTGATAATCGTTCCTTAAAATTCTCATCTAAATCATTCTATAAAACCGAAAATCAATTTGAACCTGTAACTACTCTTTTACTCAAAAAATCCTCAAACCCATTTTTCCAATATTCTCATCTATTACTCAAACCCTCCTCATCCAACTCACCCTCCTCATCCAAATTCTCCAACTCAGAAAAACTCTAAAAACCTACCTCAACCAACTCCTGTTTAACACTTAATTCTTGATACCACTGAGTACTAATTAAACCTCTAACCGAATGAAAACGTTTTTTACGAGTCAACTCCAACTCAATAGCACCTACCTTGTAAAACCACAACCAAATCACCCAAAGAATCAGCACCGGCCCAAATATGATTTGGCAACAAAGTATAAAAATAATCAAAAACAAGCTTTAAATCAGAATACAAAAAACCTTTACAAAAAGCAGAAACAACAAAAATCAACTTCTCAGCTTGAAAAATAAGGAGTATAACGCAGCATATCCAAATACTACCCCTGCCGAATATAACTAGCTTTCTTTCAACCGAGAAATAAGATAAGAAGCCAACAAACCATCATTAACCGTAACAGCATCAGGAATCAACAACGGATAAACCAAATTAACATTCTCACGAAATGCCAACTGAACAGTAAAAACAGGAAGAGAAAAAAACTTAGCCATAACACAAAAACAAAAGAAACAAACCTACATACACTCACTCAGAGGGTCACCTTGCACGTTCAAGGTAACCTTGAACTCCAACAACTCGGAGTGCAAGGTCACCTTGCACAACTCACGCCCAACGCCCTCCACCACGCCGCACCGTATCCATCCCCTCACTATCAAAAGCATCTAGCCCCACTCCGCGCAAATTATAAATCTCAATATTATGATCAGCAAGAGCCTGAATATGCTCCAACTCCTCCCTAGCCCGCAAATCATCCACAAACAAATGACGAAACCGCTGTTGAGTCCTCAAATAATCGCTCACAGGCAAAACCTCACGCAAAGGCATCACACTAGCCAACTCACCTCTTTCCAACTCAATAATTGGAAACAAACCTGTCTGCACCGCAAGTCGAGCCACAGCAATACTCTGATCCCCCTCATAACCCCACCCCAAAGGACAAGGAGAATGAACCTGTAAAAATGTCGGCCCCTCAATAGCCATAGCCCTCCGAACTTTCTTTCTAATATCAGAAGGATAAGCCACAGAAGAAGTAGCAGCATAAGGAATATGATGAGCCGCAACAATAGAAACAATATCCTTCTTCAAATGACGCTTACCCATACGCATCTTACCTGGCGGAGAAGTAGTTGTCATAGCCGCATGAGGAGTAGAACTAGAACGCTGAATCCCAGTATTCATATACGCCTCATTATCAAAACAAACATATAAAACATTATGCCCACGCTCCAACATCCCAGAAAGAGCCTGAAAACCAATATCAAAAGTACCGCCATCCCCCCCAAAAGCCAAAACCTTAGTGGACTTACCTTGAGCTTTTAAAGCCGCCTCCATACCAGCCGCAACAGCCCCAGTATTTTCAAACAAAGAATGTACCCAAGGAACTCGCCAAGCCGACTCTGGCCAAGGGGTAGTAAAAATTTCCAAACAACCCGTAGCATTAGCAACCATCACATCAGGTCCAGCAGCCTCAGTAACTAAACGAGCAATTAAAGCCTCACCACAACCCAAGCAAGCGCGATGCCCCGACTCCAGCCCCCGAAAACGAGGCTGATTCTTCCGGAGTTCAGAAATAAGAATATTCGTTGTCATATTATTTAACCCCACATCTAATCAATCACCTATCACCTATCCTCCACCGGCAACTTACTCAAATCAACATCAATAACCCTAAAACGCCCATCACCAGGATCACTCAAAACCGCAAGCAACTTCGGCAAAATCTCTAACGGAATATCACGCCCACCCAAACCAGCAGCAAAATTATGTACACGAGGAGGATTAGCCAACTCCGACAAAGCCCCCAAAACCTCTAAACCAACAATCCCACCACTACCAGGCGAAAAAGCACGCTCCAACACAATCACATCATCCAAACCCTTACAAGCAACCTTCAAAGCATCAACTGGAAACGGTCGAAATGAACGCAAACTAATCAACTTCACCGGCTGCCCCGACGGCAACTCCCTCAAAGCCTCCCTCAAAGTACCCAACACTGAACCAATCGTCAAAATAGCAACCTTACTCTGTTCAGGCCCCTCCACAGATAACAAACCACCACACCTACGACCAGTCAAAGCAGCCCAATCCCTATCAGCAGACACAATCTCAGCCTCAGCATTCAACAAAGCCTTATGATGTGAATATCGAGCCTCAGAAAAAAACTCAGGAGAAACTAAAGTACCAAGACTGATTGGATTATTCGGAACTAAAGAACGAGAAAACTTATAAGGAGGCAAAAAAGCATCAACTTGCTGTTGTGTAGGAATCTCAATACCTTCCATTGTATGAGTCAGTGTAAAGCCATCCATACAAACCATCACTGGCAACTCCGAACGTTCCGCAATCCGAAACGCCTGAATAGTAGAATCAACCGCTTCCTGATTATCAGAACAATAAAGTTGAATCCAACCAGCATCACGCACTGCCATAGAATCCTGCTGATCATTCCAAATAGAAAGCGGACTAGAAACCGCACGATTAGCACAAGTCATCACAATCGGAACCCGCATACCAGCAATATTAAATAAAACCTCCCCCATCAGCAAAATACCCTGAGACGCACTAGCAGTATAAGCACGCGAACCAGCCAAAGCCGCACCTAAAACAACTGAAGCAGCTGAAAACTCACTTTCAACACTAATAAACTCGCATTGCAATTTACCATCAGCCACCAACTTAGAAATATTTTCAACAATATGCGTTTGCGGGGTAATTGGATAAGCAGCAATAACTTGCGGACGGCATAAAGCCACTGCTTTGGCTACAGCTTGTGAACCTTCAAGAGCTTCAAGCATGAACAACCTCCTTTTGTTTCCACAAACCAGCTGGAACTTTCTCAGCAGCTTTCTCAATTAACTTTAAATTATTTTCTAAAACCTTACCTTTAAAACGTTTTTGGATAACTTGACTCAAAGATTCTTGTGAAAGCAACTCAGTTAAACTAAAAAAAGCAGCAAGTAAGGCAGTATTAGGTACTGGGCGACCTAAAAATTGTTTAGCTAAAGCCATTGCAGGCAACGCAATAACAGATTTTCCCAACTGTTCACTAAGCTCAGTGCTACTCAAAATGGAATTAACCAAAATCTTACCATCAGGCAATAAACCATCTGTCACCCCAGGTACATGTAACAAAGCTTGATCTTGAATAATTAAAAATGCAGGATGAAGAACTTGACAACGCCGTTGAATCGGACTGTCATTGATACGCACGAAAGCCATAACCGGAGCTCCGCGCCGTTCAGCCCCAAAATTTGGAAAGGCTTGGCCATAACGCCCTTCTTCAAAAGCGGCCATTGCTAATAAATAGGCAGCAACTACATTACCTTGCCCACCACGCCCATGTATGCGTATTTCTATCATAACACTTGTCTTGTATATTAAGAATAAAACAGATAATTAATGATGGTGGATAGCTAAATAAAAAAGAAGTGCAATTTTGATTGCTAAATAATAGGCAAAAAAAAACCCCCGCAAATATTATAACTTACGGGGGTTCAGGATATCAAATTCCTGGCAGTGTCCTACTTTCGCATGGGGAAACCCCACACTATCATCGGCGCTAAATGGTTTCACTACCGAGTTCAAGATGGAATCGGGTGGTTCACACTTGCTATGGCCGCCAGGAAAAACGGCATGTTGATATTTCTATCAACGAAAAAAACTTAGAAAATTGATGAATAATAAAATTAGTCATAAAACTTATAACCTAATACATTCCAAAACTTTTGGGTGTTATAGGGTTAAGTCTCACGGTCAATTAGTACTGGTTAGCTTCATACATTACTGTACTTCCACACCCAGCCTATCAACGTTGTAGTCTTCAACGGACCTTCAGGAGAGTAAAACTCTCAGGGAAATCTAATCTTGAAGGAGGCTTCCCGCTTAGATGCTTTCAGCGGTTATCCCGTCCGTACATAGCTACCCAGCAATACCATTGGCATGATAACTGGAACACCAGGGGTACGTCCACTTCGGT